>JAVBPB010000002.1:0-76338 GCA_031549965.1 Mobilisporobacter sp.
TTATGTTTTGTCAAGACTTTGCTTGCAAAGGCTTGTAAAAAACATGCTGATGGAGGGTAAGGCAAACAATTGGATATATATACACTCATATTCATTTGAAAAATTTACACAACCTAAATCAAGGACTTTTTCAGTAGCCTCACTATAGAATAGCACACTTTTTATGTAGAGCCAAAAGTTACATTGAAAATAAGATATTATCTTATCAATTGTTTCATACATAACATGGACAATTTTCTACAAGATCTATTGCATATTTCTATCTTTATATATATAATGTTAAATGATATAATTATATAAAGAGAGGTATATATGAAACTAAAACTAAATGAAAAAGTAAAAGATATACTGGGTATCTTGTCAACCTTGATAATTATTTCCTTTCTTGGTCTTAACTTTTATTTTGGATCTATAGGAAGTGATAATCAAAAAACAGAAAATGAGCAGTCGGACATACTTTTGAAGATTAGAACAATTACAAAGGAACAAGAAAAAATTGACAAAGACTTATTAAAAGAACTTAATTCAAATGAATATACCTTTTTGCAGCCATTAGTTGTAGTAAACCCATACAATAATTCACCATTAACTGCACTGGCATTATTTACCAGCGAGGAACCATTAAAAATATCAATTCATATTTCGGGAAAAACAAAGCTTTCAGATGTGGATTTTGAATTTGACGGGTATAATAATCAGCATATAATACCTATTTATGGATTATACCCGGGAATAATTAATGAGGTTCAGCTAATTGCAGAAAATGAGAAAGGCGAAAAGTATACAAAAACAGTTGAAGTAGAGACAGAAAATATGCCTGTTAATTTTGAAAAATATATTATACAAGCAGACTTGTCCTTACCTGATAAGTATCAAGAAGGATTTAATTATACCTATGATAATATTAAGGCAGCTTTTGATGTAAATGGAGATTTTAGATGGATACTAAATCAGCCAGACACAATCTCTTTATTGCCGGCACTGTACACAAACAATGAAAACATAATTTTAGCATATGGCAGCTACTTTATGGGAGATACGGTATTTGTTGAGATAAACACATTGGGTAAAATTATGAAAACATATTATTCTCCTTATGGTGTACATCATGACATTACTAAAATTGACAATGGAAATTTATTAATTACTGGAAGCAATGGAGAAAGTATAGAAGATTTTATTTATGAAGTAGATATATCGACAGGTAAAATTACGAATACTCTTGATTTTAAAACAATTTTACAGCGTACACGTTCTTATATAAAAGAATGGGATAATACAGACTGGCTTCATATGAATTCGATAAAATATCTTGATGGCAAAATATTAGTTTCAGGAAGGCACCAGTCAGCAGTTGTTCAGCTTTCATGGCCGGAAGGGAAAATAGACTTTATTTTATCAGATCCATCAGAATGGAATAAAAGCTATGATAAGTATTTAGTGTCGCCTGTTGGCAATGAATTTGAGTGGCAGTACGATCAACATGCAGCATCTTTTTTGCCAGACTATGATAATAATTCAGACACAGTAGACATACTTCTATTTGATAATGGAGATAACCGTTTTAGTTATAATAAAGAATTAATGAGGGCAATAAACAATTTTGAAGTGGTTGAACCAGAATTATACACCAGATTGGTGCATTATAGAATTAATATGAAAACCAAGGAAGTCAAGCAAATCTGGGCGTTTGGAAAAGAGTTAGGAAAAACGTATTATGCTTCTGCCAGAGGAATGGCAACACTTATGGAGAATGGTAATATAATTGGATTATTTAACAGAAATTCCAAAGACTCTGTTTACTTAGAAGTATCCAAGCAAAAAGAAATCGTTTGGGAAGCCTGTATTTCAACAAATGGAGCAGCAAGCGAATATAACGAATATAGAACATCTCGTTTGCCAATTTACAATCAATCAGCCAATAATCTTTGCATTGGACAACCAGCTAAAGATTTCTTGGATGAAAATCATATTAAAGAAGATTAGGAGGATTGTTATGATTATATGGTTATTGATTTTAACACTTGCACCGGGTATCTCAGCAATGGGCTACTTTTATCACATAACAGAACGAAAACATACTATTGGCGGAGTAATTACAATAAGTATAATGTTTATTCTGGTTATTAATACCTTATCTTTAATTACAATATGGCTGCGGGGTCATGCCAGCCTAAATTGGTCACTTGATAGCAGTTCATGTTTAACATCATTAACTTTTTGCGTAAAATACCTGCTAATATCAATCTTCTTTTCAGTTTTGCTGCCTTGGAGTTTTGCACTTTTAGGAAAAATAAAATTACCTGTAAAGGAGAAATAAAGAAATGAAAAAGTTTATTCTGCTCTTACTATTAACAGTCATATTTACAGGCTGTAGCAAAAAAGAGGAAACAATAATTGATAATTCAGAATATTGGAAGATGGAAATTAAAAATGCCTTGGTTTGTACAACTATGTCAGGAGTACAATCATCAGTACAATATGATGGAAACATTTTAGAAATCCCTTTGGAAGAAATGCCTGAACAGGGAAATTTATTTCTTTTAATGAATTTAAATATAGAAAAAGAAAAATCAGGAAGCTCAGTATTTTCTTGGAAGGATCTATGTATTATAGATGAGGAAGGAAATTCATATAAAAGGCATCCTAATGATTCTTTCTTAGAAATCATGAAATATAAACGGATAAAAGCTACAGACATTACATTAGGTCAAAATGAAGGATATGTCTGCTTTGAGATACCAATAGAAAAGGCAAAGGGAAATTTATGGCTGAATTATAGTTCAGAAAATGATGAAATAAAAGCAAAAATAAAAATAGAAAATAAAGGTGAAATAAAATAATGAAAAATAATAAGAGAATAAAAATTATTGTAATTATAATTAGCTCTATACTATTAGTTTTTCTGGGAGTTTTTGTTTTTGGTAAAATCTGGGCTATACCCACAAAAAAAAGTTTAGATAAGCAGAATGAGGTTGTTCAATATAATTTATTAGAGGAGCAGTTTAAAATTGAGCAGGAAATTTTAAAAGATTATGAAGCCGTAGATTATACCTTACAAAAACCATACATTATTATTGATCCATATGGTATGAACCCTCTGTCTGCATTAGTAATTTTTGAAGCATCAAAACCTTGTAATATACAAATCACCGTTACAGGTGATGATATATACTCTGCATACACCTATACAAAGGAAAATATAAAGAACCATGCAGAAATTCCTATAATTGGACTATATCCGGGACGGGAAAACAAAATTCAGGTAATGTCAGCATATGAAGATGGAACTAATGAAACCATGGAATGGCATATTGCAACAGAACCCCTTCCAAGTGATTTTCAAACATATACATTAAAAACTTCTAAACCTGAAAAAATGGAAGCGGGTATTACTTTAATGACAGCATGTTTTGAACATTCATATAGTGCATTGGTAGACTGTAACGGACAGGTACGTGGATATTTATCCGATACCCGTATGGCACATGGCACATCAATGATACTTCTTGAAAATGGAAATATGCTTTCAACAGGAAATGAATATAAACAAATTCCTTATAACATGACATCTTTAATAGAATATAACTGGCTTGGCAAGGTATTTAAGGAATATGAAATACCAAATGCTGTTCATCACAGTATAAAGGAACTGCCAAACGGTGACATTTTGGCTGTTTCTAATAATCCTGATATGTTTCAAACCGGAACACGTGAAGATGTGGCAATAGTAATAGACAGACAAAGTGGAAATGTAGTGAAGGAATATAATTTTAGAGAAATAATTGACGAAACACGGGAACCATTTCATCATTTTCATCCTCCAATCTTAAATGCTCCAAATATTGACTGGATGCACATGAATGCAGCTATTAATGATGAAGCAAATAATGCTTTTATAGTTTCTTCTCCCACTCAAAGTATGGTTATAAGTATTGATAAAGATACCTCAAACATCAACTGGATTTTAGGACCTCATGAGGGATATGAGGGCAGTTCAAAATATCTTGCACAATATTTATTAACACCTGTAGGAGATAATTTTGAATGGCAGTGGTGTCAGCATGATCCTATGATTCTCCCTGATTTTGATAACAACCTAGATACAATTGATATATTATTAATGGATAATGGACAAAGTAAAAGCTTTACTAAAGAAGGAAGTGTACTGCCGGAAAATAATTATTCCAGAGGAGTCCACTTTAGAATTGACCAAAAGAACAAAACAGTCAGCCAGATATGGCAATATGGAAAAGAAAGAGGTTTTGAAAGTTACGCAACATTCTTAGGTGATGCAGATTATATGTCTGTTACTGGAAACCGTTTGCTGGTATTTGGCGGACAGCTTAGAAATAACGGCACTCCGGTAGACGATATAGTAAGCGGAGTAGTTGGACAGACCGTAACCCATTCACAAATCATAGAGGTTACTGAGGATGGAGAGGTAGTGTTTGAAGTATCAGTAAGTGAGGGTAAAAATGACAATTCTGCCGAAACCTACCAAGCTGAACGTATGGACTTTTATCAGGAAAAAAGCTTTGATTATTCTTTAGGTGAAATACATGGAGAAAGCTTGGGTAAAAGCTATCTTAATAATCAAACAAATGAAGTAAAGCCTCCTGCATTTTATATTGGCAAACTTTCAGTTATATTTAATGATATTCATAGAGAAGAAAACCGTTTAATTATAGATGGTACACAGCTTTATAAAAACAAAGCTTATATGATAGGAAAAGCTTATATTATATTAAGAGGTAAGAATGGAGAAACATATACCTATGGTGCTAATAGCGGACTAAATGGTAGATTTTTCGCCAGTATTGATTTAAGTGAGCTTTCAAAGGATGAATATTCTATTGCCATATTAGGAGGTATAGTTATTGAGGGTAATGATGCACTAAGCGGAAAAAGAGCTAAAGGTCAGTGCAGGACAGAATGGAAAGTATTGGTGGAGTAATATAATAATTTAAAATGTTTATGAATGAAGTAAAAAAATATATAAAAAACAGAGGGAATAAAATGGAAAATAAAGAACAGACCCACAAACGACGCATTCGATATAAAGGAACCCATCCAAAAAACTTCAAAGAAAAATACAAAGAACACCAACCAGAAAAATATGTAGACACAATAGAAAAAGTAATAAAAAAAGGAAGTACCCCTGCCGGAATGCACATTTCAATATTAGTAAAAGAAATATTGGAATTTTTACAAATAAAACCGGGACAAACAGGATTAGATGCAACACTTGGATATGGCGGTCATACCTTAGAAATGCTAAAATGCTTAGATAATAAGGGGCATATATGTGCCCTTGACATAGACCCCATAGAATCAGCTAAAACTCAAAAAAGGTTGGAAAGTCTAGGCTATGGTTCAGACATATTAACAATAAAACAATTAAACTTTGCAAATATAGATCAGGTATCTAAGGAAATGGGACTATTTGATTTTGTACTAGCAGATTTAGGCGTATCTTCAATGCAAATAGACAACCCTGAAAGAGGATTTTCGTATAAACATGAAGGACCTCTCGACCTGCGTCTAAACCCAGAAAAAGGCATATCTGCGACAGAACGTTTAAAAAACATTACACAAGAAGAACTTCATGGTATGCTTATAGAAAATTCAGATGAGCCATATGCAAAAGAAATTTCCCGTGCCATAATTTCAGAAATAAAAAAAGGAAGAGAAATTAATACAACCACCACATTACAGCAGACAATAGAAAAATCACTTGAATTTATACCATCAGATAAACGAAAAGAAATAATAAAAAAATCATGTCAAAGAACCTTTCAGGCATTAAGAATAGATGTTAATAACGAATTTGAAGTATTAGAGGAATTTTTAGAAAAGCTTCCATATATTCTAAAAGAAGGGGGACGTGCTGCCATATTAACATTCCATTCCGGAGAAGACCGCCTTGTAAAAAAATCATTTAAGAATTTACAAAGAGAAGGAGTCTACACCGAAATCTCAAAAGATGTTATCAGACCTTCCTTAGAAGAATGCAATATAAACAGCCGAGCCAAATCAACAAAGATGAGATGGGCAGTAAAAAGCCACTAAAAGTCCCATTTCATTATTTACGGACTTCAACAATATAAATCAATTTTTTAGATGAATATTCAGACAAATATTCATCTAAAAAATTCAACCACTAATGAAAACTAATCCCTCACTATTTTAGAGTCTTATTATATAAAATATCATACATCTGCGAAACGTACACCTTCATTGTTTCCCTATCAACAGGAAAATTCCCCCGAAGCAGCCAAATTAACAAATTAGTAAGTCCTCCTGCAAAAAACGGAGCCAGTACATCTGCCGGAACATGATTATTATTTTTTTCAGAAATAATTTTAACAAGATTTTTAACCAGTAAATCATTTAACATATAAGTTAACTCAGAACTTCCCTCATCCATAATTAAATTCTTATAGATCTTAGGATTATCATAAATATGTTCAATAAGCTTATTAAATAATGTCTGTTCCCCATCCTGCTCCGCTTCTTTATGAAGCTTTTCCTTTACCTCATTTAAGCAAAATCTAAGTAAGGAATATTTATCTTCAAAATGTGAATAAAAAGTCGCACGGCTTACAAATGCCTGTTCACAAAGGTCATTAACAGTAATTTTTTCAAAGGTTTCTTTTTTAAGAGCCTCTAACAAAGCGTTTTGTAAATTTCTGTAAGTCTTAGTGACTCTTAAGTCTTGTTTTACTTCATTGTTTTCAGACATATTAGCTTCTCCTGTAAGATAATTAACAGATATAAAGATCTGTAAGTTGATTTTTATATTCTGACGCAATATTATTATATCAAAGTTAAAAATAATAATCAAATAAAAACCGAGTGTACTTACCCACCGGTTAAAACTTGATAAAAGGAGAGGTTTTTATGTCAGAAAAAAAACTAAACAAAAAGAAAATAATGGCTATAATTGTAATTATTGGCGTTATTATCATCCCGTTACTTTACAGTTACTTTTATTTAGGAGCTTTTTGGGATCCTTATTCAAAGCTTACTGATATGCCGGTGGCAATAGTAAACAACGACAATGGAGCAATAATTAACGGTGAAGAAAGAAATCTGGGAAAAGAAATGTGTGATTTTCTAAAAAGTGATAGTTCTCTTAAATACTTTTTTATTAATGAGAATGATGCAATAAAAGGAACAGAAGGCAATCTATACTATGCATCCATTATAATACCATCAGACTTTTCAACAAATATTGCCAGTGTAAGCACTACAGAGAAAAAAACAGCCCAAATAATATTTAGTCCAAACGAAAAACGTAATTACCTTGCATCCCAAATACTTGGTAAAGCTATTACCCAAATTGAAGAGGAAATGAGAGGTAAAATTGCCTCAGAAGTAACAACTGAGCTAAGAGCTAAGCTTATAGAAATTCCAGAACAACTAAATAAGTTATCTGACGGGCTTGTGGAACTTTATAATGGAAGCGAAAAGCTTAAAGACGGAACAATTGAAGTGAAAGAGGGAGCTTTTAAACTTTCTAATGGAACAGATACTTTTGTTAATCAATTAGAAAAATATAAAGATGGAATAACCTCAGCAAAAAATGGTTCAAAAGATTTATACGCAGGAGTTAATAAATTAGATGTAGGAATAACCACATTACTAAAAGGAGCCGAACAGCTTGAAGAATCAACATCTAATATTAATCAGCTAAGCACAAGCACCAAAAAATTAGCAGAGGGCATGGAACAATATAACAAAAGTATAAATGCATATACAGACGGTGTAAATACCTTAATTAATAACATTAACGAAACAAGTGCTTTTATAAAGGGATACGTTATTGCTCATCCAGAGCTTATTCAAGACCCACAATTTGCAGGCTTTATAGCAAACTTAAGTAATCCTGAAAATGCAAACAATATAGCAGCACTTACAGTAGCAACCGAGGATATTAAAATAGCATCTTCCCAAATAAATCAGGGAATATCACAACTATCAAATGCAACCGAAAAGCTTCCTAAATTAAAAGATGGAATAACTTCCCTAAAAAATGGTCTTAAAAATGCAGAAAGCGGAAGCAAAAAAATAATAGCCGGTTCAGAAACTCTAAAAGCAGGTATGGTAACACTTTCTGATGCCACAGAAAAAATAAGTGATGCTGCAAATCAAATTGCAAATGGTGCAGGAGAACTTTACAGTGGAGCAGATAAACTTTCAAAAGGTGCCAATGATTTAAACAATGGAATAGAAACTGCAAAAACCAGTGTAAATACATCAATAACTGATGCTGACAATCAAACAAAATCTTTAAATGGATTAAATGATTACATGTTAGCACCGGTCACAATTGAAACAAAGGTAATAGAAGCTGTGCCAAATTATGGTACTGCATTTGCCCCATACTTTTTATGCCTTTCACTATGGATAGGCGGACTAATGATTTTCTTTGGAATCTACCTTGATACAGACGAAAAATTCACTATGCTATCACGTAGTTCAAACAAAAAACTACTACGCACATTTGCTTATTTATTAATAGGACTGCTGCAAGCGGTTGTACTAAACCTTATTGTAATGTGGGGACTAGGATTAAAAGTTGAACACCCTATACTGTTTTTTATATCTTCATGCTTAGTTTCACTAGTATTTATCTCCATCATTCAATTTTTGCTTGTATGCTTAAAAGATATAGGAAAATTCCTTGCAATAGTTCTTCTGATACTACAGCTTACATCATGCGGAGGAACATTCCCAATGGAGACAGTACCTAAGTTTTTCGATTACTTATATCCTTTTATGCCTATGACATACGCTATTTCATTATTTAAAGAAAGCATTAGCAGCGTAGATGCCATGCAAGTAATGCCAAATATCATGGTATTATCTTCAATTGTAATTGCATTTGTAGGACTTACCATTTTATTTACTCGCACAAAAGCAAAAATTAATAAGGTTTTGAATACCCGAGTGCAGACAGTATAATATTTTAGGACAGCCGAAAGGCTGTCCTTTAAGATTCACATAAATAATGCTTACAGCATATTTGAAAGATAATAATGTGTGAACCATTTATGGAAATATATTGTTTATTTATTTGTGTTATGATAAAATATTAAGAAAAAGTCATTTTAAAATAATTAAAAATAAGGTAGATTTTTGGGTAAATATTTTAAAGGTTTAACTAAGCCTGCCAGTGATATCAAGATATTTGATATCACTATAATTTTTATTGATATTGGAGGGTATTAATGAGAGAATTATTAATTGGGGTTTGCGATGATGAAAAAATTATTTTAAATATTTTAAGTCAAAATATATCTGATTTTATGAATAACCATAATATAAGATATAAAATATATTGTTTTCAATCAGGAGAAAAATTATTAAATAATCCAGTAAAATTTGATGCTATATTTTTAGATATAGAAATGCCTGGATTAGACGGTATAGAAGTGGGGAAAAAAATTCAAAAAAAGTATACTGAGTGTAGAATTATAATGGCTACAAGCAGAGTAGAACGTTTTAAAGAAACATATAAATTTAATGCATTTAGATTTATAACTAAGCCTTTTGAAATTATAGAAATAAATGAGGCTTTAGAGGCACTGGTTGAATCAATGATTGGTATGGAAAAAGTTGAATTGTATTATGATAGAAATAAATATTACGTTATTCAAAAGGATATAATATATTTTTATGCATATGGAAGCTATGTAGAAGCCATTGCATATAATAAAACTTTTAGAAAAGAAATATCTTTAAAGGAGTTGGAAGAAGAGCTTGATTCTAAAATATTTTTTCGAGTACATAAAAATATAATAATTAATATGTATTGGATTAATCAATATAAGAATGGATGTATTATTATAGATGAAAAAGAAGTGATTGTGTCGAGGCGTAGGAAAAAAGAGTTTGAAAAGGCATACATAGAATTTGATATAAATTACGGATGAGGTGATGAGGGTGATATTATTGCTGCATGGTATATTTATTAGTGAATTAGTAAAGTATTGGTTTGGATTAAAAAGAGTTTTTAATTTAAAACCTCAAAGATTTAATATAATTATAATTGGCTATTTAGTATTTTGTATATTGGTATTAGCTGAAATCATTAATTTGAATACGCCGTTTATAATGAATTTTATAATTATTATTCCTATTTTATTGATTAGTTTTAGCCATATTGCTACTATATTCAAAGCATTCTTTTTAATTTCTTGTATTGATGAAATAATAGGAATTGTAACAGATTTAATTTACAAATATTTTTTACATATAGATATTAATGATCATTTATCCTATATTATAAATAATGTTGTTATGCTTATTATATTAATCATCTTACCAAGAATCATAAGAAAAAATAGTAGAAATATTGCTAAAAAAATAAAGAGATTCTTAAATGTTGGAATTTATATAGCTATAATTTTTATGGGAATATCATTAATTTTTACAATAGCAGGATTAAATTATGCATCTACGCTTATTAATAATAATAAATTTATAGTCTATTCTAATATCATGTCTATTATTTCATTAATTAGTGTTGGATTTTTTGGTTTTATTATTATGTACATAGAAGCAAATAATAAAAAAATTAAAAAATATTTGGAAATGGAAATAATTTTATCTAAAACACAAAAAAATTATTATGAGGCAATGCTTGCTAAAGAAGAAGATACAAGAAGATTTAGACATGATATTAACAATCATTTAATGTGTATAAAGGAACTAGCTAAAAAAGAATACTTTTCAGAAGTTGTTGATTATATTGAGAGAATTAATTCTCAACAAATAGAAATACAAAAAAGGGTTTACTGCACAGGAAATGAAGTGATGGATCTAATTCTTAATTATTATTTAAATCAGTTAAATAAAGATGTAAAAATAACAATCTTAGGTAAATGTATATATAACATTGATATAAATAATATGGAATTATGCATAATATTTTCAAACCTTATTCAAAATTCTGTAGAAGAATTAAACAGACAAAATGTAGAATCAAAATATTTTAAATTAGGTATACATTGTGGTAGGGATTTTGTTAAGATTGAAATATTAAATAGTGCTTCTTTTAAAGAATATTCATTACATAACGAATTACCAAAAACAAATAAGTCTGATTATAAAAATCATGGAATTGGTTTAAATAATGCTAAAGAAACTGTTGAAAAAAATGGAGGAACATTTGAGATAGCTACATCGACAAATCAGTTTAAAGTGAAAATTATTTTACCAGTATGCTAAATTAATGATGAAAAATGACCGTTAAAAAGGTAAAATGACCGATAAAGTAGTTTTACTTGAAAACCATAAGACGATCTCGTATGCTTAATGCAAGGAGGTGAGTATTATGGTTTGTACATCGTTATGGGCTAACCTAATAAAATGGGTAGTGGGGTAACTTTAATCATATTATATTTAGGATTTAAAGCAATTTATTAACATTTTGAGGAGGACTTATTTTGAAAAAACGAGAAAAAAAACTTATTATATTTAATTTATTTTTAATCATTAGCTTTTGTACTATTGCAATGCCAAATTATGTGTTGGCTTATGATCCGGGTTTAGACGGATATGAGTATACAAATGTTTCTAATGTAACTAATCAAACAACCAGTTTTACACATATTGCAGAAAATAAAGTGTCAATAGAACAAAATGTAAGTTATTCAGCGACAAGAACAAAAAGTTCAGAAACAAACGTAAGTGCATCGTTAGAACTAGAAGCACTAAAAGCTAAACTGACTTTTGGAGTAGAAGTTTCATGGGGAAGCAGTTTTTCAGTAACTGAAACAGTATCATTTAACATTCCGGGTAGTAGTAAAGTGAAATGTGAGTATGGCCCTTGTTATGTAAGAAATTCAGGGACACTAAACTACTATAGATTAGGTAAATTAAGTTCTACAAAATCAATATATGCATATTATACATATGCTTCTTGGTCAAGAATACAAAAAATATAATAGTATTTTTAAATTCAGGTTATACAAAAATATTTGTATAACCTTCATGGAGGAAAGCATGTCTAAATTACTGTATAAAAGGATAATTATTATATTTATGACAATGTTAATATTTATGTTAATGTCAATAATAATAAAGCAAATTAATGGAAACAAAATAGCTCACTTTAAGCAGTTTCTTTTTCCTTGTAAGGGCCAAATTGCATTTGTACCCAATGATGAAGTTCATGTTCAATTTGAACTAATTGATGAAAGTGAAATCAGTGAATTGTCTAACAAAAATAATATTTTAGAGATTGAAATGATATCAGAAAATGGTGATATACTTAAGGCAGACGATTGGAATATCAGTAATAAGGAAATTTTTAATTCAAAGTATACTTCTAAAATAGTAGATATAGTTATAAATAATTTAAATAATGAATTTGCTATTAAAAGTTTACGATTAGTTTATCCTGATGTCAATGAAACATTTGAAGTTGGAGAATTAAATTTACGTTTAATACAAAATGATGAGATAACACCATATGTTAATATTAATTATAATTTTCTCCAAAAAACATTGGACGGTTTGTTTACTGGACAAGAAGAAGTAAGACCTACAGAAATAACTTGTGGGCAGTTTGATATAAATGGATTAAAAGAAGGTTTATTGATTACTAAAATAGATTTGGGTATAGATGGATTGTTTTTAGATGGAGTAAATGTAATTGAAATAGGGGAAATATTAAATATGGATCAAGCATTTATGGAAAAAAACAAAGAATACTTTAGTGTAAGTAGAGTGGATAAATTACCAGTACAGAACATAAATATTAGCATAGGAGAAAAAACAGAATATAAATTAATATCTGTAGTAACTACAAAAGAATTTGACAATAATTTAGTTAATTTGTACTTTGCTCCTATATTTTATATTAAAGATAAAAGTAATAATAAAGAAAGTATTTTTATAAAAAGGAATAGTTATATTATTCAATCTCCTATGATATTTTCGGATTCTTTCATAGAAAGGCTTTTTGAGGAGGGTGGAGTATGAGTTTAGTTATAAATAATCTTAGCAAGACTTATAAAAATGGAATTATAAAAAGGAACGGGAACAAAGCTTTAAGAAATATAAATATGGAAATAAAAAATGGAGAAGTTCTGGCGTTGATAGGGCAAAATGGAGCAGGAAAAACAACTTTAATAAAATGTATTTTAGGTTTCTTAAATCCTGATGAAGGAGAGGTTTTATTAAATTTAAAAAGTATGCAAAGTGCAATTTCTGAAGGTAATTTAGGATATATGCCAGAAACATTATCATATCCAAAATACATTACATTAAAGGAATATATAAATGATTTAATGATACTTAGAGGAAAAGATATAAACAAATATAATGATGTGTTGGAAAATTTAATTAATAAGTTTTATATGAAAGAACACATAAATAAAACTATATCAAAATTTTCCAAAGGAACACAGAAAAAAGCGTCTTTTATTCAATCTATTATACACTCCCCTAAAATATTAATTTTGGATGAACCAACAGACGGACTAGATCCAGTATCGCGAAAAACTTTGCTAAATGAAGTTCTTGAGCTAAAGAATAAAGGGTCAATTGTAATAATTACAACACATATACTACAAGACATAAATACTGTTGCAGATCGAGTAATTGCACTGCAAAACGGCAGTATTATAAAAGACGACATGTTATGTGAAATTAATGAGAGCCTTGAAGATTGGTATTTTAATCTGTTAATAGAAAATGGGGGATTAGATAAAATATGAGAAAGGTTATTAAATTTAAATTCTATTATTTAATTTCTAATAAATTTATATTTATTTTTACATTATTATTACTATTTCTTCTTAATTTTGATGCTATATTTAATTCGGGAATTTTATTATCAGGAGGAGAGACTTTTAATCAAGAATTAAAATACACACTTCTTATTAATAATTATACTATTGCAGCATCAATGTATGGAATTTTTTTTACGATTGCTTTAGGAAGTATGATTCTTGGGCCAGACACGCAAACAGGAAATTTGTATGTATTATTATCGGCATATTCAAATAGAGTAAGATATTATATAGGATCATTTATTTCGGTAGTACTATATACTGTATGTATTCAGATACTATTGCTTATCAATTTTTTTATGTTATGTATTATTTTTAATATTAATTTTTTATGGTCAGATATTACGGCATGTTTTATTAATATAATATTAAATTCATTAGTAATATTGGCTATAACAGGACTAGCATCAGTCTACATAAAAGGGATAGGTTCTGCCTTTATAGGACTAGTGGCATATTCCTTTTATAGTATTTACAATTATAATTCAATACCATTAATGAATACAAATTTTATAATAAACATACGAGATTATAGAAATATATTGGGAAATTTTATGCCAATTGTTCACGTTTTAGTACCGTCTATATCCCTACCTGAGGCATTTGAAATCTATGGTTATAAAACTATAATTCCAAATGTAAATTTATATCAAATAATATTTGTTATTTTGTTTTTGGGAATGGGTTGCTTATGTTTTTATAAAAAGGATCTATAAACGTGACTAAAGATCATTTATTGTATGATTAATTACTAAAAACAAGTAAGCCTGTTGCAAGATATATATTATTGTATTTGCAATTTTTGTCTTTTAGTATAATATATTTGTAAGAAAGTATAATACTAAAGCAGTATTTGGAAAAATTAGATTTAATTATATTTGGTTTTGGATTTCTAATAGCTGTTACTTAATGAGTGGTTATGCCTATTCAATAAATTTGGATATCAAAAAACAAAATTTATACTAATGATTTTGATAATTTTGACTCCATTTTTAAGTTCTTCATTAATGTCAAAACTTGATTTAAATGTTATACAAAGAGTAATACTTGAAGGGACCCAGGAAATTAAATGCATAATAGTATTTCTTGCATCAATATTGTTAAGCTTTATATCTATAATATTATCAATTGAAATATTTAAAAGAAAAGAGATGTAGATGTATGGTAAGTATTGTATATATTGTTTTTTGTGTAGTATTATATATTATAATATCGCATATTCGAAACAAAAAAAATAAAAAATGATTACCTCAATATTTGAATAATTATTGAGATATTTTAAAATTCCATAAGGTAATTTTGAGGGCGCTAATAAGATTGGCGTCCATTTCCTATTGTATAATTAAAGTTACAAAAAAGAATTTATTAATAAAGTAACTTTTTAAGTACAATTCAATATTTATATGTATTTTTTATAAATAATTAATATGTTTTTCCTTTTAAAATGTACTTCACTATGGTATAATATTGAAAAGTTCATTTGATTAGAGGTGTAAGAATGGAAATTCATGAATCAGGAGAGGATTACCTAGAAACAATTTTACTACTAAAGCAGCAAAACGGATTCGTACGTGCTATAGACATTGCCAATGAATTGAACTACTCAAAAGCAAGTGTGAGCCGAGCTATGGCAATACTAAAAGGCAAAGAACTTATAAGCATTAACGCAGAAAATCAAATAGAACTTACAATTGAAGGCTATAAACACGCTATTCGTGTATATGAAAAGCATGATTTTTTAAAGAAATTTTTAATCAAAATCGGAGTAAATGAAGAAACAGCCAAAGTTGATGCGTGCAGAATGGAGCATGTAATCAGCGAAGAAACATTTAACGCATTAAAAAATATTAGTGGTTCAATTAATATAGAGAAAAAATAATCTATAAATATTTAAAAACTTGGAGGAATGAATTATGGAAGACCCCGTTATATGGTCGATACTATTGCAACTTTTTCTTATTGCCTTAAACGCAGTGTTTGCTTGTGCTGAGATAGCTATTATATCAATTAATGATAATAAGCTTGATAAGATGGCAGCATCAGGAAATAAAAAAGCAAAAAGGTTAATCTCACTTACAAGCCAACCAGCAAAATTCTTGGCGACAATACAAGTTGGAATAACACTTGCTGGATTCTTAGGAAGTGCTTTTGCTGCGGATAATTTTTCTGACCTTCTTGTAGGCTGGTTTGTGGGTATTGGAGTAACCATACCGGTTTCAACATTAGACACCTTATCAGTAATTATTATTACTATAATATTGTCATACGTAACATTAATACTGGGAGAACTTGTTCCAAAACGTATTGCTATGAAAAAAGCAGAGGCAATTGGACTTTCCATGTCAGGGTTTATATACGTTGTGTCAAGGGTATTTGCTCCAATAGTATTTGTGCTCACAGCTTCTACAAATGGCATTCTTAGATTAATCGGAATTGATCCTCATGCAGAAGATGAAGAAGTAACTGAAGAAGAAATTCGTATGATGGTTGATGCAGGAAGTGAAAAAGGTGCTATTGATAATGAGGAAAAGGAATTCATTCACAATGTTTTTGAATTTGATAATAAAACTGCCAATGAACTTATGACCCATAGAACAGATGTTATTTTACTTTGGGAAGAAGATAATGATGAGACATGGGAAAATATCGTATTAGAAAGTAGATATTCCATATATCCAATTTGTGGAGAAAGTGCAGATGACATTGTAGGAGTACTTAATGCAAGGGACTATTTTAGATTAAAGGACAGAAGCAGAGAAAGTGTATTAAAACATGCGGTAAAGCCTCCTCAATTTATACCAGAGGGAGTAAATGCAGATGTACTATTCCGCAATATGAAGAAAAACCGTAATCATTTTGCAATTGTAATAGATGAATATGGCGGAATGAGTGGTATTATTACAATTAGTGATTTACTTGAAGAACTTGTAGGCAACCTAAATGATAATATGTTAGACACAACAGAAGAACCTTCAATAGAACAAATAGATGTGGGAACGTGGAGCATTAACGGAGCTGTTTTACTTGATGATGTTGTAAAGACACTTGGAGTAGCATTACCATGTGATGAATATGACACTTTTTCAGGTATGGTATTTGCAATTATCGGAAATATTCCCCCGGATGGAACAACCCTTGAAATTGAAGAATATGGCCTTTTGATTAAAGTAACAAATATTAAGGAACGTAGAATTGAAAACTCAATAGTGTGTTTAACCGATAAAAAGGCAGTGGATTAACTCCACTGCCTATATTTATACTTAAAATTTGAGAGAAAGATTACCTTTTAAATATATATTACTGCATATAAACTATAACATTGTATTCGTTCTTACCTTCTTCATAAGGTATAACAAATCCGTTAATATCCATGCCATCAACATTAATACTTGAAACTCCCTTTTCAACTCCATTAGGATTTTTAACTTCAATGTTATAAATTGCATCACGAAACTTTCTTGTAATTTTAAATTCTCCAAACCCTTTTGGAATACAAGGATTTATTCCAAGACCCTCATGAGTTGGAAATACACCGAGGATGTGTTGGGAGATATTAACAAATGTCCATGCAGCAGTACCAGTTAACCAGCTATTTTTAGCCTCACCATGAAATTTGGCATCTGCACCGGCAATCATCTGTGAATAAACATAAGGTTCAGTTCTGTGTACCTCGCTAATTTCTTCAAGATAAGCAGGACAAGTTTTTCTGTATATTTCAAAAGCACGATCTCCACGACCAATAACTGTTTCAGCAATTGAAACCCAAGGATTGTTGTGGCAGAAAATACCTGCGTTTTCTTTATATCCAGGTGGATAAGAAGAAATTTCTCCAAGTTCTAAATGATACTTTGTATATGCTGGCTGTAAAAGCATAATACCATATTTAGAATCAAGTTTTTCTTTAACTGAATCCAGAGCTTTTTGTGCCAATCCTTCTTTAACACCAACCTCAGCAAGGACACAAAAGCCTTGTGGTTCAATATAAATCTGACCTTCCTCACATTCCTTTGAACCTACCTTAGTACCTGTGGAATCATATGCACGTAAAAACCAGTCTCCATCCCAGCCGTCTTTTATGATAGCTGCTTCCATTAAGCCGACTTCTTCTAAGGCACGGGTAGCTTCATTTACATCGCCTTTGATTTCACAAAGCTTAGCATATTCTTTACCATATTTAACGAACATACCTGCAATAAATACAGACTCTGCAACAGGACCTTCACTAGGACCAAAGGTTTGGAAAGACTCACCAGGTTGTTCTGAAAAACAGTTAAGATTCAAACAGTCATTCCAGTCAGCACGGCCAATTAAAGGAAGTTTATGAGGTCCTTTGTTATTAATAATATAATCAAAAGAACGTTTTAAATGCTCCATAAGTGGTTTGGCAACAGAATCATCATTATCAAAAGGAACAATTTCATCTAAAATAGATAAGTCTCCACTTTCTTTAATATAAGCTGATGTACCTGCAATAAGCCAAAGTGGATCATCATTGAAACCGCTACCAATGTCAGAATTTCCTTTTTTAGTAAGAGGTTGATATTGGTGATAAGCACTACCATCCTGCATTTGAGTTGAAGCAATATCAATAATACGTTCTCTTGCACGATCTGGAATCAAGTGAACAAATCCTAATAGATCCTGACAGGAATCACGGAATCCCATTCCCCTTCCAATACCTGATTCATAGTATGAAGCTGAACGAGACATATTAAATGTAACCATACATTGATATTGATTCCATGTATTAACCATACGATTAACTTTATCATCTGAACTTGAAACTTGATATCCAGAAAGTAGCTTCTTCCAGTAACCTTTAAGTTCATTAAAAGCTTTGTCCACATCTTCATCACTTTGATATTTAGAAAGCATAGTTTTTGCACCATCTTTTCTAATTACATTTGGAGCTTCCCATTTGTTATCAACAGGGTTTTCAAGATATCCTAATACAAATACAAAGGATTTTTTCTCATTTGGTTCTAAAGTAATATTAATTTGATGTGAAGCAATTGGTGACCATCCGCTTGCAATAGAATTTGTAGCTTTTCCGTTTTCAACTGCTTCTGGCATGTCAGCACCTCTGTAAGCACCAAGAAAGCTGTCACGGCTTGTATCAAAACCATCAATAGGTGTATTAACTGAATATACTGCATAATGGTTTCTTCTTTCTCTATATTCAGTCTTGTGATAAATAGTAGAATCTATAACTTCAACTTCTCCAATGCTTAAATTACGTTGAAAATTCTTCATATCATCATCAGCATTCCATAAGCACCATTCAACATATGAAAATAGTGAAATATTTTTTTGGCTGTCTGAATTATTGCTTATTTCAACCTTAGTTACTTCGCAGTTATCATTCATAGGTACAAAAGTTAAAAGAGAAGCTTCTACATTGTTTTTAGAAGAAGTAAAACGGCTATATCCTATACCGTGTCTGCATTCATAAGAATCTAAATCTGTTTTTGTTGGCTGCCAACCTGGATTCCAAATAGTAGAACCATCTTTAATATAAAAGTACTTTCCATTAATATCTGCCGGAACATTATTATAACGGTATCTAGTCATACGAAGTAATTTTGCATCTTTATAGAAGGTATAGCCACCACATGTGTTAGAAATTAGTGAAAAAAATTCATTACATCCAAGGTAATTAATCCAAGGAAGGGGAGTTTTAGGGGTTGTAATAACATATTCCTGTCTTTCATCATCAAAGCGTCCGAATTTCATAAAAATTCTCCTTTTCATTATTAAATTTTTAATAGTAGGTTATTGTCAATGTATGATTTCTCAATTGACTATTTTGTTTTAGATTACATAATATTATGTTTGTTTATTATTTTTATGAAAGATTACGTAAACGTTTAAGTAAGCTTTTTAAATAATAACCGATATAAGGAGTATACTGGATAAATGGGAAAAAATCAACTATAATTTTAAATAATTTTCAACCCGGTTTATTATGTAAAAGTTATAATTATTAAAAAACATATCAAAAAACAGTAAATTATAACGATAGGCCAAAATTTAGTTCAAAAGAACTATGAAAAATATATAAAAACATAAGAATAAATATAGTGAAAACCAACAAAAAATTAATAAATTAAAAATAGCACTTGAAATATTGTTTAATGTGTTGTATATTTAACTTACGAAATCGATTAAGTAACAACAAAAACACAACAGAGGTGATGAGATGGTTTCTATGAAAGACATTGCTGCTGTATGCAATGTATCAGTGGCCACAGTCAGTAAAGCTTTAAATGGACATAGCGATATAGGAAAAGAGACAAAAGAGAATATACAAAAGACAGCAAAAGAAATGGGGTATTTTCCAAACTCATCAGCAAGAGCATTAAGAACCAACAGAACATATAATCTGGGAGTTTTATTTGCAGATGAAGCCAATAGCGGACTGACACATGATTACTTCGCAGGTGTAATTAATAGTTTTAAAGTAGCAGCAGAAGAAGAAGGATATGATATTACTTTTTTAAATAATAGAAAGAACAAGTTTAATATGTCATATTTAGAACACAGTAAATACAGAGGATTAGAAGGAGTTGTGCTTGCCTGCATAGATTTTACAGATCCTGAAGTACAAGAATTAGTAAATAGCAATATTCCTGTTGTAACTATTGATTATCTATTTAATAACAGAATTGCCATTATGTCAAATAATGCTTCTGGAATGCAGGAATTATTAAACTTTGTATATAATCAGGGCCATCGTAAGATTGCATATATACATGGTGCTGACTCAGCAGTAACAAAAGCAAGAATGACAAGTTTTTTTAAAATTGCAGAAGAAAAGGATTTATTTGTTCCAGATGAATACATAAGAGAAGCAGCTTATAGGGATGCTATAACAGCAGGAAAGGTTACAAAGGAACTTTTAGAACTTAAAAATCCACCAACCTGTATTTTGTATCCGGATGATTATTCAGCTATTGGAGGAATGAATGCAATAAAAGAAAGAGGTCTTAGCATACCAAAAGATATTTCAATTGCAGGTTATGATGGTATTATGATTGCATCTCAATTAGAACCAAGGTTGACTACTATAAAGCAGGATACAGAAGCTTTAGGGGCAAGAGCAGCAGAAAAGTTAATAAGCTTAATAGAAAAACCAAAAAGCACTCTCATTGAAATGATTACAATTGAAGGAAAATTAATAGAAGGCAAATCAGTAGGAGAGATTTAATCAAAAGCACATTTAGATATTTCTATTACTTAGAGATAAGTAATATAGATATAAAAGGTAACAGCCAATTTCAAAAATAATTTATTTTTGAAACTGACATAACTTATTTAAAATTAAAATGGAGGAATAATTATGAGAAAGAAGTTTCTAAGCGTTTTACTAGCAACATCAATGCTTGCAACTGTATTTACAGGATGCGGCAGCAATTCAAACAATGAAAGTACTACAGCAGCTACAACACAGGCAGCACAAGGAGAAACACAAGGAGAAACACAAGGAGATACTCAGGCAACAGATGCACAAAACACATCAAGTGAAGGAAAAGTACTTAGAATTTACTGCTGGAATGAAGAATTTCAAAGTCGTTTTAATGACTACTATGCTTCTAAGCTTCCATCAGATGTTCAAGTTGAATGGGTAATAACTCCAAACGAAAACAATGCATATCAAAACAAATTAGATGAAGATTTATTAAATCAGGCAAATGTATCAGATGATCAAAAGATCGACATCTTCTTAATCGAAGCAGATTACGCACTAAAATATACTGATACACCATATGCACTTGATGTAAAAGGTGAAATCGGACTTACAGATACAGATCTTGCTAATCAATATCAATATACTAAAGACATTGTAACTGATTCTAATGGTTTATTAAAAGGTGTTACATGGCAGGCAACTCCAGGATTATTTGCATACAGACGTTCAATTGCAAAAGAAGTATTAGGAACTGATGATCCTGTAGAAGTTCAAAAATCATTAGCTAGTTGGGATTCATTTGACACAACTGCTACTAAGATGAAAGATGGCGGATACAAAATGTTATCAGGTTACGATGATTCATACCGTACATTTTCAAATAACCAAGCTGGACCATGGGTTCAAGATGGCAAAATCGTAGTTGATGAAAACTTAATGAGATGGGTTGATCAAACTAAAGACTATACAGACAAAGCTTATAACAATAAAACAACTCTTTGGGCAACTGAATGGGCAGCAGACCAAGGTCCAGAAGGAAAGGTATTTGGATTCTTCTACTCAACTTGGGGAATTAATTTTACTCTACTTGGAAACTCTTTAGCAAATGCTGACGGAGCAAAAGAAGTTGGTAACGGAATCTATGGTGACTGGGCAGTTTGTGAAGGTCCACAAAACTACTATTGGGGTGGTACATGGATTTGTGCAGCTACAGGAACTGATAACAAGACTTTAGTAAAAGATGTTATGTATACATTAACATGTGATCAAGCTACAATGAAGAAAATTACTGAAGACACACAAGACTACACAAATAATATGGCAGCTATGAATGAACTTGCAAACAGCGATTTCAAATCTGATTTCTTAGGCGGACAAAACCACATCGCATTATTTGCAGCAGCAGCACCAAAAATCGACATGAGCAACATTTCACCATATGATCAAGGTTTAAATGAAGAATTCCAAAAAGCATTTAAAGATTATTTTGATGGAAATGTATCAAAAGAAGAAGCTTTAGAAAACTTCTATACAGCAGCAACTGAAAAATATCCTTCTCTTACTCACTAATAATTAACTACCAAATGATATTGGTAACACCAATACCAATATCATTTGATATGTTTAGCATGTAAAACTGGTTGAGGTGATCAAATGTCAGCATCTACGATAAAAAAGAAAACATCAAAAGTGGTAAAATATAATAAATGGGGATACTTATTCCTTATACCATTTTTTGCAATTTATACTATCTTCTCTTTAATACCATTATTATCTACATTTTATAACAGTTTCTTTGAAAACTACAGAGAAGGTCTAAAACAAATTGGTCCGAATTTTGTTGGGCTTGATAATTTTACAGCAATTCTTACTCATGGTGATTTGCTTAAATACACACAAAATACGGCTATTATGTGGATTTTAGGTTTTGTTCCACAGATTATTATATCATTGCTGCTGGCAGCATGGTTTACCGATACAAGACTAAAATTAAAAGGTTCCGGATTTTTTAAAACGGTAATTTATATGCCAAACCTTATAATGGCATCAGCATTTTCTATGCTATTTTTCGCTCTTTTTTCTGATAACGGGCCTGTAAATAACATATTAGTAAGTGCAGGAATTATAGCAGAACCATTTAGATTCTTATCTTCTATATGGAGTACAAGAGGTCTTGTAGCATTAATGAACTTTTTAATGTGGTATGGAAATACAACAATTCTTCTTATGGCTGGTATGATGGGAATTGACCCTGGTTTATTCGAAGCGGCACAGGTAGATGGTGCTAAACCAATGGAGATTTTTGGTAAAATTACACTTCCTTTAATTAAGCCTATTTTAGTATATGTAATGATTACATCATTAATCGGTGGTATTCAAATGTTTGACGTACCACAAATATTAACAAACGGTAATGGTAATCCAAACAGAACAAGTATGACACTTATTATGTATTTGAATAAGCATTTATTTAGTCAAAACTTTGGTATGGCAGGAGCACTTTCAGTAATTTTATTTGTAATTACAGCAATACTTAGCTTATGGGTATATCGTACATTAACCAAAGAAAGAGAATATTAGAAAGGAGAGCAATCATGGATAAAAGTAAAAAAGAAAAAAGCGATTCAAGAGTCCTTTTTGTAAGAAGAGGAATAGGCTATGTAGTATTAATTCTATTATCAATATTAAGTTTGTTTTCCTTTTATATTCTATTAGTTAATGCCACTCGTGCACATGTGGATATTCAAAAGGGATTTTCAATCTTACCAGGAAGTAGTTTTTTTAAGAACTTTAGTAATTTAATGGATAATCAAAATCTTCCTGTACTTACAGGTATAAGAAACAGCGTTTTTGTTTCGATATGTACGGCTTTTATTACAACATATGTTTCGGCACTAACAGCATATGCAATTCATGCGTATGATTTTAAACTTAAAAAAGCAGCATTTACATTTATTTTATTAATTATGATGGTTCCAAGTCAGATTTCAGCGTTAGGTTTTATTAGATTAATGGGTGATTTTCATTTAATGAATACATTTATTCCTTTAATTATTCCAGCGGCAGCGTCTCCGGTAGTGTTTTTCTTCATGAAGCAATACATGGAAAGCTCATTGCCTATTGAAATTGTTGAAGCTTCAAGAATGGATGGTTCTGGAGAGTTCTTTACTTTTAATAGGATTATTATTCCTATTATGAAACCGGCAATTGCGGTTCAGGCTATTTTCTCTTTTGTTTCATCTTGGAATAACTATTTTACTCCTGCCCTTATTTTAGAGAAGAAGGATTTAAAAACACTTCCAATTTTAATTGCACAGTTAAGAAGTGCGGATTTCCTTAAGTTTGATACAGGGCAGATTTATATGCTGATTACGATTGCTATACTTCCGGTTATTATTGCTTATCTTTTCTTGTCTAAGTTTATTGTACAAGGAGTGGCAGTTGGAAGTGTTAAGGGTTAAGTTCTTTTTGAGGGGTCACACTTTGCTTTTTTGTCTTTGACCCTCCAAGGCTTTATACATATTCTCTGAAAATGCAGTCAGTCAAACATTCCAATGAGCCAAAACCTCATGTAAGCCAAGGCTTCCGTGAGGTTTTGGCTCATTTTCATTGATTGAATTAAGTTATTTGAGTTTTGTGGGAATTAATTAGTATTTTTATATTTTATTACTTGGAGAAATATGATATAATATTTGATATAGTAATTATTTGGATATTACTTTAGATAGATTTGCAACTATATAATATTATAAAAAAATGGATGAAAATATTATGAAAAAGAAAATTTTATTATTAACGATGATGTTTGTGACCATGTTTTCAGGATGTAGTAATTGGGATAATAAGAAATTAACATTGGATATTACTGAATCTACAACAAAAATACAAGAAGATATTCAGAAGAATAAAATGAAAAATGCAACTGATACAGGGAAGGTACTTAGAATCTATTGCTGGAATGAAGAGTTTAAGAATCTTTTTAGTAATTATTATGCTTATAAACTCCCTTCAGACATTCAGGTCGAATGGGTCATCACTCCAAATGATGATAATGGTTATCAAAACAAACTAGATCAGGATTTGCTAAATCAGGAATATGTATCAGACGATCAAAAGATTGATATTTTTTTAATTGAAACGGATTATGCACTTAAGTATACAGACACTCCGTATACTCTTGATGTTAAGGGTGATATTGGACTTGCTGATGTGGAATTAGCAAAACAGTATAGATATACTAAGGAAATTGTAACTGATTCTAATGGATTATTAAAAGGTGTTTCATGGCAGGCAACTCCGGGATTGTTTGCATATAGACGTTCTATTGCAAAAGAGGTTCTAGGGACAGATGATCCGTTGGAAGTTCAAAAGGCATTGTCAGATTGGGATTCATTTGATGAGACAGCAGTTAAGATGAAAGATAATGGATATAAAATGCTATCAGGTTATTATGATTCATACCGTACTTTTTCAAATAATCAGGCGGGTTCATGGGTTCAGGGAAATGTGATTACTATTGACGAGAATTTATTGAGATGGGTAGAGCAGACAAAGGAGTATACGGATAAAGGATATAATAATAATACTACGCTTTGGTCGGACGAATGGGAAGCAGATCAAGGGCCGAATGGCAGCGTGTTTGGGTTTTTCTATTCCACTTGGGGAATTAACTTTACTTTACTTGGAAACTCTTTAGGAGATGCTGATGGACCAAAGGAAGTAGGAAATGGAATCTACGGTGATTGGGCTGTTTGTGAAGGGCCACAAAACTATTACTGGGGAGGCTCATGGATTTGTGCTGCAGCAGGAACAGATAACAAGAGTATAGTTAAAGATGTTATGTATACATTAACATGCCATAAGGATACTATGAAGAAAATTACTGAAGACACTCAAGATTATACCAATAATATGGAAGCAATGAATGAACTTGCAATTAGTGATTATAAATCAAAGTTCTTAGGGGGTCAAAACCATATTGCACTATTTGCAGCGGCAGCACCTAAAATTGATATGAGAAATATTTCTCCATATGATCAGGGACTAAATGAAGAATTTCAAAATGCGTTTAAAGATTATTTTGAGGGAAAAGTATCAAAAGAAGAGGCATTGCAAAACTTTTATATGGCGGCGACAGAGAAGTATCCTTTTCTTTCTCATTAATGAGTGAATGAAAGCAGATGACCTTTATTCTATTAAAGTCTAGGAGCATGAATCATGAGGTTATTAGAAATTAAATTAGAATGAGAACCGCTAACAATAACATCCACATATTTCCATGACTTTTCCTGTAAAAATAAAGGTATCAACAAAGAATCCCACCAATTAGCAAATTCCGTGATGGACTCTATGGTTCCTCCATTTTCTCCATTAGCAAGGTCTCGCTGTACAACACGTTCCCTAGCGATTTGTGGCTCGGTATCTACCCAAATAGAGTATGTTGCAATAGTACGCAATGTTTTTCTGCTGGCTCCCATACCCTCAATAACGAGTGCCTTATTTGGAGTAACATCAATGGTTCCAGAACGGTTTTCCTTAATCCAGCCAGTTGGTTTATAAGCAACATTATTTCCACCCCGCCAAGGATTTACAATGCCAGCAATCATCTCATCATCCCAATGGATAGGGTCAGCACACCAGCTTACATCGTCTGAATGAACTAGATTTGCATTCAATATATCAGCAAGTTTTGAAGCTAAAGTTGTCTTGCCTGAGCCTGCAACTCCATCAATGAGTATAAGGGGATTAGGCATAATGTTTGATATGTTTATTGCAAGATTGGACAGAGACTCTTCTGACCATGTATTTATTTTGAGCGATGGTAACATTGATAATGTCATATATATAATCCTCTCCTTCAAGATTGTAATAATTACCTTATTTATTTTATTACAGCCACTAATATAAATTAGGTCAATAAATTATCAACCAGGTGTTGAATAAATTTCTAGCCATAGTATAGCACAATTAAACTATAAAATCAATCCGAGGTACTTAAAAAATCATTATGAAAGGTGAGATATAGTTACTATTAACAGCCTACATTAAGGACTTTTAGAGACCAACCTCAACCAAGCTGTAAATAGTAGCCAGATATATTTGGAAGAGACAAGTAGATATTTATGATTGGATTTAGATAAAAAATAGTTTTTTGATAGCTTTATCAAGCATAAGTAAACAATTTAACCTCCAATTTTAACCATTTGACAAAATAAATTAAATTTGATAAAATTAAAAAAAGTCATATCTAAAAGTGGAGGGAAAATATGAAATATCATAAATCAATACGTTTTAAGCTTATGTTAAATATAGTTATTCCATTACTGGCAGTAGCAGTCATATACATTGGAATTTCTTCTTTTATGTCCAATAAGTTGATTAACGACAATACAGTTTCTATAGTGGATTCAGTTGAGGAAACAACTAAGGGACTTATTCATGAATGGCAACAAAGTACTCTTGGATTTGCAAGTGTTATATCTAAAGAATTTGCCGGAGATTTATTAAAAGCTTTTTACGAAAAAGATCCAAATACAATGGCTGCAATTCTTAATAATTTTTTTCAATCAACTTCATGTGATGGAATGACTATAACAGACATGGAAGGTAATGCAATTTGCCGAGTAACAAACCCTTCAAAATTTGGAGATAATATAAAGTCCTCATCAGCTATAGCAGATGCCCTTTTAGGAAATTCAGTATCTTATGCATATCCTACATCAAATAACGGGTTTAGTATCGCTGCTGGAGTTCCTATTAAGGATGATTCAGGGACACAAATTGGAGTTTTATTTCTATCCAAGCGACTTGATAAGCCTGCTTTCATCGAGCAACTTAAAAACATGACTTGTTGTAATGTAGAACTTTATCAAAATAATAAGCTTGTGGCAAGCAGTACAGAGGAAATTGACCCTGAAAATGAAAAACTTTTAGATGAAACAATATGGAATAAGATGGTAGAAGGAAAAACTGTTGATTCTACCACTACAATTAATGGCAAAAAAGCAATAATACGATACATACCTATATTTGGGCGTTCAGATGCTGTGGTTGGTGCTATTAAAGCTACATTTGAGCTTACAAACAGCTCATGGGTTGCGGTAACATGGGGAATTGTTTTTATATTATCCATAGTTATACTTTTCCCAATAATTAGCCCTACTTTAGCCCGTATTGTAAAGCCAATAAAACAGCTTTCTGACAATGTTAATAGCCTTGCAGCAGGAGATGTTAATGTTGTAATTACCCATAACAGAAGCGATGAAATAGGCATTTTACAAAAAGGATTTACAGAACTTGCAGATTCAATGAAGGCTCAGGCAGACGCACTAAGTAAGCTCTCGAATGGAGATTTAACAATTACATATGAACCACGCTCTCCAAAAGATTCTGTTGGAAGAAGTCTTACCTCAATGATTGATAGTAATCACGAAATAATTACTAATATTTCCAGTGCTACAAATCAGGTAGCTTTGGCAGCAAATCAGGTAGCAAACGATAGTGTTTCCCTAGCTCATGGTTCTGCTGAACAAAGTGATGCTATTGATAAAATTTCTAGCAGTATGACAGATATTTCTACCAAAAATCAGGAAAGCTCAGAGCTTGCATCAAATGCCTCTGACTTATCTAAAGAATCAGGTACACTTATGTCACAAAGTATGTTAAGTATGTCTGAACTAATAACTGCAATGGATGAAATATCAGCAGCTTCATCCAGTATATCTAAGGTAATAAAAGTCATTGATGACATTGCTTTCCAAACCAATATACTTGCACTTAATGCAGCAGTTGAAGCAGCAAGGGCAGGACAGCACGGAAAAGGATTTGCAGTTGTAGCAGAGGAAGTTCGCAATCTTGCTGCCAAATCAGCAGAGGCGGCACATGAAACAACATCAATTATTGAAAGTAATATCATTAAAGTGAAGCAAGGTAACTCAATTGTTGAAAAAGCAAATGAATCTCTTGACAAGCTATCAAAAAATACAGAACAAATAAATGAAATGGTTAATGTAATAACACAAGCGGCTTCAACTCAAAACACTTTGCTACAAGACATAAATGACTCAATTAATAAAATATCAAGTATAATACACTCAAACTCAGCCAATGCTCAATCATCTGCCTCATCTAGTGAGGAGATGTCCAGTCAGATTTCTGTATTAAATGAGCTTGTAGGTAGATATAAATTAGATTAACTAAAAGACTAAAACCACCCATAAACATTAAAAGTATAAGGGTGGTTTTTCTATGGAGGATACAAATGATTACAACTTTAACAATAAACCCAGCCATAGATAAAACAGTATTTGTAAATGGCTTTAAGATAAACGATATAAATAGAATTAAAGAATTCAACACTTCAATAGGTGGAAAGGGAATTAATGTATCAAAGGTAATAAAGGAATTGGGTGGAAAAACGGAAGCAATTTGTGTATTAGGAGGGAGTAACGGAAAGCTTCTACAAAGTGAATTAGACACTTTAGGTATAAATAATTTGCCTGTGTGGGTTGAAGAAGAAACCAGAATAAATTTAAAAGTGGTAGATACATATAACAATACATGTACTGAAATTAATGAAGATGGTCCCTTTATTAGCCTATTGAAATTGAATGAAATAAAAAATGTATTAAAAAATTGTATAGGAAAAAGCGAATATATTGTTTTGGGAGGAAAAACCCCATCTAATGTTTCGTCTACTATTTATAGAGAGATTATTGAAGTAATAAATGGAAGGGTAAAAGTGGTGCTTGATACCAGTGGTGAATTATTAAAAGAAGGTATTAAGGCAAAACCATATTTAATTAAGCCTAATATTCATGAACTTGAAGAATTATGTCAAAAAAAATTTAATAATTTAGATGAAATAATCAGTAAATGTAAACAAATTATTTATGATGGTGTAAACAATATTTACCTTACTATGGGTAAAGATGGAATTTTATTTGTTAACCCAGATATAGTAATAAGAGCATATGCTCCAAAAGTTGAACAGATTAGTTCAATAGGAGCTGGAGATATAACTTTAGGTACATTTTTATATACGACTTTAAAAGGTTTTTCACTTAATGAAAGTATAAAATACTCAGTTGGTGCAGGAACTGCTTCAGTTACCCTAAAGGGGACAGATGTACCGGGTAAGGAAATTATAGAAAAATATTCAAAGCTTGTAAATATAAATTAAAAAATGAGTGTTGACATTAGGAAATAAAAATATATAATATAAGGTAGTACTATTATTACATAAACATATTGGAGGAAAAAAATGGTTAATGCAGTACATTTGTATAATTCTACGTTAAGTTCTACAAAAACTACTGAAAAAACTTCGAGCAATGGATTTGCCAACACTTTAGATAGTGTTACGAAGTCAAATAACATAGAGAAAACAAGCCTTGACAATATATTTCAAAAGGCTTCAGAAAAATATAACATACCAGTTAATTTTTTAAAATCAGTTGCTAAAGCTGAATCTAATTTTAACCCTAAAGCGGTATCAAAAAGTGGAGCCAGAGGTGTAATGCAGTTAATGCCGGAAACTGCTAAGTATTTAGGAGTAAAAGACTCGTTTGATCCGGAACAAAACATAATGGGTGGAGCCAAGTATCTATCACAACTATATGAAAAATATGATGGTAATACTAAATTAACGCTTGCAGCCTATAACGCAGGAATGGGAAATGTTTCAAAATATAACGGAATACCTCCATTTAAAGAAACTCAAAACTATGTAGTTAAAGTTATGAATTACATGGGACAAGATATTAAAACACCGGATACAGTAGTAAGTACACAAGTACAATCTCCTTCAAGTTCGGCTAATACTATAAATTATGGTACTTATACACCAATAGAATCAACTGTTAGTAATGAAGATTCGGATTCTGTTTATTCATATGAAGATTACCTTAAACTTGTAGAGGAATTTAAACAGCAAATGAATTGGCTATTTATTACAAGCAATTATAGTGGTATAAATTCACTTAATAGTAATAGTGGCTTTGATTTTTGAACGATTATAAATCTTTTGGCACCGCATAAAAGCGGTGCTTTTTATATTTAAAAAAGTTTGATTTTAATATTGAAATGGTAATAAAAGTTGTCATAGGACAAAGAATATGATAAAATCTTTTTAAGAGACAAAGGAAAGTTAAAAAAGAGAAAGGATACATAAAACTAAAATGTAAAAGGTAATCAAATGAAGTACATTGAAAAAGAATATAAAACTCAAGAATCAACCTCAGAAATTGATGAAAAAGTTAAAATTATGAGAAAAATGATGGGTGGAATAAGCAAAGATGTAACAAAAAGACCAATTATAATGGAAGATATAATAATTGATGGATATAAGGAAAAAATTAAAGTTCGTATATACAGACCCAAAGAAGAAGAAAACAAACTTCCATACTTGTTACATTTTCATGGAGGTGCATGGGTCGGAGGAAGCTTATGGGCAGTTGAAGAGTATTGTAAAGCCCTTTCTGACAGGGGAAACATAGTTGTCATTTCTGTTGAATATCATCTTGCTCCAGAATTTAAATTTCCGTGTGGATTAATGGATTGTTACAATGCACTTGAATGGGCATGGGATAATGCAGATAAGCTAAACATAACAAAAGAAGAATGCAGTGTTTGTGGTGATAGTGCAGGAGGAAATTTTGCAGCAGCCATATCCCTAATAGCAAGGGATAAAGAAAAAATTAAGATAAAAAATCAGATTTTAATATATCCCGCAGTTCTTATGAATGAAGACGGAATAGCAAATCCTGATATTAATAACACTGACAAAAGTTTTGGAAAAATGGTTATGGATTTATATCTTGGAGAAACAAAGGAGTGGAACAATCCGTATGTTTCTCCAATTAAGGCAAAAGATTTTTCTAACCTTCCAAGAACATTAACAATTGTTTGTGAATTTGACGGATTAAAAAAGGAAGGGAAAGAATTTGCAGAAAAGCTCTCGGATGCCGGGGTTGAATCTAAGCTAATATTATTTAAAAATTCACATCATGCATTCTTAGATTATACGGGATATTGTAAACAAGTGGATGATTTAATAGATGAAATGATTGAATTTATTTAGAATAGGAGCGACTATGAAATTAATATCTTGGAATGTAAATGGGCTAAGGGCATGTATTAAAAAAGGTTTTATGGAAATTTTAAAAGAGGTCGATGCAGATATATTTTGTATGCAAGAAACAAAAATGGAAAAAGGTCAGGCAGATGAAGACTTCACACTGGAAGGTATCTATAATGAATATTGGCATAGTGCTGTAAAAAAAGGTTATTCCGGAACGGCAGTTTTTTCTAAAATGAAGCCAATATCAGAATCATATGGTATTGGAATAGATGAACATGATCAGGAAGGGAGAGTCATAACTCTTGAGTTTGAAGAGTTCTACCTTGTAAATGTATATGTTCCTAATTCAAAAAGAGAGCTTCTACGCCTTGATTACCGTATGAAATGGGAAGAAGATTTTAAAAATTATTTAATAGAATTGGATAAGAAAAAACCAGTTGTAGTTTGTGGTGATTTAAATGTAGCACATCAGGAAATAGATATAAAAAATGCTAAATCCAACAGAAGAAATGCAGGTTTTACTGATGAAGAAAGAGAAAAAATGTCAAAACTTTTAGAATCAGGTTTTAGGGATACTTATAGAGATATGCATCCAGATAACCATGATGCATATACGTGGTGGTCATTTATGGGAAAGGCAAGAGAAAAAAATATTGGCTGGCGTATTGATTATTTTTTAGTTTCAAATAGGTTTATGGAAAGAATAACAGAATCCCAAATATATCCAGAGGTTTATGGAAGTGATCATTGTCCGATTGGGATTATAATTGATTAGCTGCCATTTTGCCAACGAATCAATTTTTGTAGTTTATCACATAACTTCTAAATTCCACATCTAAATATTAGGCGCTAATCTTAAGACTTTTTATTCAATTTAACGCCTAATATTTACTTAAGGATTTTATAACTAATTTGTGGAATATTTAGGTATGTTCACATGTAATTGTATTTCAACTTATTTTTAAGAGTATTTAGAAATAATTTCATCACACCAAGAATCAAATTCTAAATCCGTAGTTTGATATTTTGGATTGTTCAAAATAAAATTAACAGTATCTTTAATTCCCTGATCAAAGCGTGTAGTTGCAACAAAATCTGGAACTAGCCTTTTTATCTTAGAATTATCAAAAACGACAGAATTAGCTTTATCACCTAGAAGTCCCCCTTTAAAGTCGTATTCACTATTGGATGCAAGAATATGAGAAGAAATATGAACAGCTTTAAGTTCAACCTTTAATGCATTAGCAATAGCTTCATAAATTTGATTCCATGTTAGGGTTTCGTCAGAAGTAATGTGAAAGGCTTGTCCAATAGCATGAAGATTGCCCATTAGCCCCACAAATCCCTTGGCAAAATCTTTATTATGTGTCATTGTCCAAAGCGAAGTGCCATCACCATGAATAATTACCGGCTTTCCTAAAAGCATTCGTTCTGCTACCTGCCAAGAACCATTTTTTCCGTGTACACCAAGAGGAATATTTCTTTCATCATAAGTATGACTTGGACGAACAATTGTAACAGGAAAATTATTTTCTCTATACATTTTCATTAAAAAATCTTCACAAGCAATTTTATTTCTTGAATATTCCCAATAAGGGTTAGCTAAAGGAGTGCTTTCAGTGATTAAATAGTCTGAAAGAGGTTTTTGATAAGCTGATGCTGAACTAATAAATATAAATTGACTACATTTTTGGTAAAATAATCTATAGTTACGTTGGGCATGTTCCTTGGTAAATGAAATAAAATCTGCAACCACATCAAAATACATATCAGAGATTAATTCACTGACTGTTTTTTCATCATTAATATCGGCTGTAATAGTTTTTACGCCCTCTGGAATTTGACCATTCCTATTGCCACGATTTAATAGATATAAGTCTATATTTTGGCTGGCTAATAATCTTGTAATTGCACTGCTTATGGTACCTGTACCACCTATAAAAAGAACTTTCATAGCTACCTCCCGTTATTATCCTTTTGATTTTTGTTTATAAATTTCTTTGCAAAACCTCATAAAAATACCTTTAATAATTGCAGTATACTATATATTTAAACAAAATTCTACCTGTTTTTTATAAATTCAAAAAAAATGTAAAAAAGTATTGACATATAAATAAAAATATAATATATTAATATTACAAACATCTTATATTCTAAAAGTTCTAAAACATCAATATTGTATCTTTTTGTTATATCTTTTTAAATTCAAAGTATTCCATTCTTTAAAATTTGTTATGTGAGGTGATTATTGTATATAAGTATTGGATTTTTCTTGCTATTTTATTAATTGCAACAATAATGGATATTTGTAAGTATAAAATATCAAATAAATTAATAGTTATAGGTCTTTTGTTGAGCATGCTTTTCAAACTAGTTAATTTTGGAATAAGAGGAGTTTTGCAGTGGAGCATAGGTATAACTATACCGGTTTTAATATTTTTTATATTATTTATGGCAAAGATGCTTGGGGCAGGAGATATTAAATTATTTTCCGTAATTGGAGGATTTCTTGGAGTAGAATTATTATTCAAATCTATAGTGAATGCATTTATTGTTGGTGCATTGCTATCTTTATTAAAATTATTGTATCATAACAATCTATTATTTCAAATAAATTATCTCAAAAATTATATATTAAGTGTAATAAGCAGTAAAAAAATATTAAAATACTATCATAAAGAAGATGGCAGTAAAAACATTATTCATTTTTCCATAGCAATATTTATTGGGGTTATATTAGTATTATTAGAGGAGGACTTAATTTGAAAAGCGAAATATTGATTATATTTGATTATGAAATAGACTATGCACATAACTTAGTTAATGTTTTAAACAGGAAAAAAGTATTACCATTTATTATAGAAACATTTACAAACATAGAATTATTAAAGGAATATTTAAATAACAATAAAGTTCAACTATTGCTTATATCAAGTGATGTAGATTTAGGCTTAATAAATAGAAAAAATGTAAGTAGCATATATTTACTTTCAGAGGGAAAATATATTAATGAAGGAAATGAGCTTCCGGCAATATATAAATTTCAGTCTGTAGACAATATAATAGATGAAATATTATATTATTATGTAGATTCTAAAGTATTACTTCAAAAAAATAATTCATTTTTAATATCCAAAAAAACAAAAGCAATAGGTGTTTATTCGCCATTAGGCAATTGTGGTAAAACCATATTTTCTCTGGGATTAGGGCAGAGCCTATCTACACAAAATTTAGTACTATACATTAATCTGGAGGATTTTTCTGCTATAAACGAAATACTAGGCGAAAATTTTTCAAAAGGAATGTCTGAATTAATATATTTTTTAAAAGAAAAAAGAGCAAATTTAGGACTGAAAATGAAAAATCTTATTAGCAATATAAACAAGCTTGATTATATATCGCCCTCATATTGCAGTCTTGATTTGCATGAATTAAATATGGATGATTGGAACTATTTGCTAAAGGAAATATCTGAAAATACCACATATGATTATATAATTTTTGATATTGGATTCATAAGTAAGGATATGTTGGATCTGATGAACCAATGTGAAATAATATTTATGCCAACTAAACCAGATTTTATATCTCAAAGAAAGATTAAAGATTTTACAAGATTACTAAAAATGCAAGAGTACAATGAGCTTGTTAATAAGATAATTAGTATAAATATTCCACATGATGTAAGGTTAGAAAATACATACAATGCTGTAGAATTAACAAAAGGAACATTGGGAGAATATATAAGAGAAGCAGCAATTCAATATGTGGTTTAACATATATAAATTAAAAGGGATATTTTATAAAATATAAAAGATTTTCACAAGAGGATGGTATGATTATGCAAAATATTAATCAATTAAAAACAGATTTAAAAGATGCATTGCTGCATGTGCTTAGCACAAACAAAGAAATAACAGATGAAGAAGTCTTAGAAGCTATTGATGAAACAATAATAAATAAAAGTAAAGAACGATATATCAGCGTGGAAGATAAGAAAAAATTAAGCAAGGAATTATTTAATTCCATTAGACGGTTAGATATTTTACAAGAATTGTTGGAGGATAACAGCATTACAGAAATAATGATTAATGGCTATAATAATATTTTCATTGAAAGGCAAGGTAGGATTTATCGTAGCGATAAACAATTTGAATCTAAGAATAAGTTAGAAGATGTAATACAACAAATTATTTCAAAAGCAAACAGAATAGTAAACGAATCAAGTCCTATTGTGGATGCGAGGCTTTCAGATGGTTCTAGAATAAATGTAGTATTATCTCCAATTGCAATTAACGGACCAGCTGTAACAATTAGAAAATTCCCTAATAAACCAATTACAATGGAGGATTTATTAAGTTATGGTTCAATAACTCAAAATGCAGCCGAATTTTTAGAAAAGTTAGTACTTGCTGGATACAATATTTTTGTAAGTGGAGGAACTGGTTCTGGAAAAACAACATTTTTAAATGCTTTATCAAACTATATTCCAAAAGATGAGAGAATTATAACTATAGAAGACTCAGCAGAGCTTCAAATTTTAAATATACCAAACATTATAAAGCTAGAAGTAAGAAATCCTACAAGCGAAGGAAGTAATATGGTATCTATTAGGGATCTGATAAAATCAGCTTTGAGAATGAGGCCAACTAGAATTATAGTTGGAGAGGTAAGGGGAGTAGAATGCATTGATATGCTGTCGGCATTTAATACAGGTCATGACGGTTCTTTAAGTACAGGGCATGCCAATTCCACTTATGATATGATAAGTCGACTTGAAACTATGGTCTTAATGGGGCAGGACATGCCTGTTGAAGCTATAAGAAAGCAAATAGCCTCAGCAATTGACATAATAGTCCAGTTAGGCAGATTAAGGGACAAGACAAGAAAGGTATTAGAAATCGTAGAAATAATAGGTTATGAAAATAGTGAAGTAAAATTAAGTACGTTGTATACATTTGTTGAAAACGGTCAGGAACAGGATAAAGTAGTGGGAGAATTAAAAAGTGCTGACAATAAGCTTTATCATAAGGAAAAGTTAATAAGGGCAGGAATATATTATAGTGGTTAAGATAAAAAAGCTAATTAATAAATTAAAATCCAAGTTATATATTAGAGATTTGGAAGAAGAAATAATTGAAAGCTATGATATGTACTATTTTAAAAGCTTTCAGTTTTTAAAGTATTTATTAACAGGTTTAGGAATTTGTACAATAATTGGATATTTATTTTATAAGTCATGGATAGCAATAGTTTTATTAAGTCCGTTCTGCATATTTTACATTATTCAAAAGAGAAAAGAACTTATAATTAGCAGAAAAAATCAACTGCTTATGGAATTTAAGGAAGCAATAACAGCCGTATCAGCAGCCTTAAACGCAGGTTATTCCTTAGAAAACTCATTTAGAGAAGCTACAAGGGATATAAAAATGCTACTCCTAAGCAATTCCATAATAATAAAAGAATTAGAGTATATTACAAATCAGTTATATCTTAATAAAACAATTGAAAGTTTGCTAGAAGAATTTTCTAACAGATGCAATATTGAAGATATAAGTAATTTTACAGAAGTATTAATAACAGCGAAAAGAAGTGGAGGCGATATGGTTAAAATTATTGGCTCAACTAGTAAAAATATTAGTGAAAAAATAGAAATAAAAAAGGAAATTAGTATACTTATAGCATCAAAAAAATACGAACTAAAAATAATGAATTTAATACCTTTCTTAATAATTATTTATTTAAATTTGACATCTCCCAATTTTTTAAATGGGTTATATCATAATTCATTAGGAATATTAGTAATGACCGTATGCCTTATGGTATATTCTTTTGCCTACTACTTGTCAAATAAAATTGTAGATATAAAAGTGTAAATGAAATGAGGTATAGCATGTTAATTTTAAATTTAATTCTCTTAATATGTAATATAGTATTTATAATATTTACAAATAAATATGAGAAAAAGCAGTTTAAAACTATAGATAAAAAGAAACATAAACTTAAGTTTTTGTATCCATCAGCCATGTATATAATTAATCTTTTAAAAAAAACTAAAAAAGAAAAAATTAATAACAAAAATTTTGAGTTAATAAAACAATTATATGTTAACGAAGAAATTACTAAAATATACAATTTGTTTTACTGTGAAAAAATAGCCTTAGGTCAATTTGCTTTAATCATATTTAGCATACTTGGAATATTAATTACTATTAATAAACCAATAGACAATATAGTGGACAATAGCTATATATACAGACCAGTTCAGGGAGATTCAAGTAAAAAATATAATCTTAAAGCTAATGTGGAAGAATCATCATGGGAGTTTGCATTAACACTAGATGAAAGAAGATACAACAATGAAGAGATTAATATATTATTTAATGATGCAAGGAATTATATTGATGCAGCCATATTAGGCGAGAACATTTCTTTAGATAGTGTAAGAAGCAATTTAAATCTAATAACCAATATTCCTAAAAGTTCCGTTATTATTGAATGGGATGTAAGTTCCCAAGACTTAATAGATAAGAGTGGGGAGATTGATTTTAGTGGTAACATACCAGAACAAGGGATCTTAGCAAAAATTACAGCAAAAATAATTTATTATGACCATAATGCAGAGTATGATATTTGGCTTAGAATATACCCTTATATTCTTTCAAAGGAAGAACAGATGTTTAGAAGCTTATATAAACAAATTAGTGAAATCAATAGTTTAGAATTAACTAGTAATGTTATAACACTTCCTCAAGAAATAGAGGATAAGAAAATAATATGGGAAGAAGTAAAAGAGAATAACTCGAATGTCTTGGTGATTATTGGAATTGTAATTATATATTTATTTTATAATTTAAAAGATAATGATTTACAAAATAAAATAAAAAAAAGAAATGAAGAACTTTTAATAGATTATCCTGAATTAATAAGTAGATTTACCTTACTATTAGGTGCAGGAATGAACATAAAAAGTGCATGGATTAAAATAATAACAGATTACACAAATAAGGTAAAAAGAAGTCCTGATGCGAAAAGATATGTTTATGAAGAAATGTTATCTACATGGTATGAATTAAATTTAGGCGTATCTGAATATAAAGTATACGATGATTTTGGAAGAAGAATAAAATTACAGCCATATTTAAAATTTAGTACATTAATAGTTCAAAATTTGCAAAAAGGCTCAAAAGGACTTTTAGAATTATTAGAAATGGAAGCCATAGAAGCCTTTGAAGATAGAAAAATGCTTGCAAAGCGTTTAGGTGAGGAGGCAGGAACAAAACTTTTAGTACCCATGATGTTAATGCTATTAATAGTATTAGTTATAATAATATTCCCAGCGTTTATATCTTTAAAAATGTAAAAAGGAGGTTTTATTTTGAAATTAATAAAAGAGTTTATTCAAGAGGAAGATGGAATTGGAGTAGTAGAAATAATTTTAATTTTAGTTATAATAATAGGACTTGTTATAATATTTAAATCCCAAATAGAAACATTAGTTAATAATGTATTTAGAAACATAGATGAGCAAACAAAACAATTTACTAAGTAGGAAGGAATTGAAATGAAGGAAGGACAGATAACAGTTTTTTTGAGCTTAGTATTGATTTTAATAATATCATTATTATGTGGTCTAGTAGACGGGGTAAGGCTTAATGTGGCTAGAGCCAATATGGAAAGAAGTCTTACATTGGCATTAGATTCAGTATTTGCAGATTACAATTTACCGCTATACAAAGAATATGGTATTTTCCTTCTTGATCTTTCATACGGCAGTGAATTTAACGAAAATAAATTGGTTGAAAAATTAGAAGATTATATTAATTATAATTTTAGTAATACCAGCTTAGTAAAAATTAATTTAGATAATTTAGAGATACTAAATAAAACATTTATAACAGACTATCCTATAGAAATATTTACAAATCAGTCAATAGAATGTATGAAGTATAAAGTATCTTTAAATATCTTTGAAAAATTTATAAATAACATTTCTTTAATTAACAAGGTTAAGGAAACATCTTATAAAATTAAGGATAAAATTATAATTGATGAAAAAATGCAAGAAATTAATAATGATTTAATTCAGTTAATAGAAACTATTGAGGGAATTACTTTGTATAAAGGCAGAATAAGTTCTAAAGAATATTTTGCAAAAAAAATATGCAATCAACCGATTACAAGCAATAATGTAAGTATTGACATTCCTATAGTTTTCAGTCAATTATATAATAAATATGTTAATACTACTAATTTGCTAAATGATTTAGAAATAAGTATTAAAACTGCTGTTAATTATGATAATTCAATAAAAAATTTGGAGGAAAAAATAACAAATCTTAACTTAGAAATAAATCAAATCTTAAATTCAGAAGATAATAAAAGCTTATCTGAACAAAAAGAAAATATATTGGAAAATTTAAAAAAAGAACTGGAAGAAACTAGTAAAAAGATATCAAGTCAACGAAATCAATACAACAATGTTAATGAACTAATAAAAACAAAAGTTAACTATTTTAATAAAATAATAATTGAAACAAAAAATAAAACATCAAAAGCCATTGAAATAATAAATAGAATAACACAAGTAGATTTTAAAACCAAGCAATTGCTTAATAATTATAAGATGAATTTTAATATAAATAAGGACAAGTATTTTAGCAACTCATATCTCGATGATACAAGTGATATGTCGTCTGATATTTTAAATAATATTAATTTTATGCTTGATATTCTTAAAATTAACAAAAACATATTAGAGAGTGAAGATTTAAAAATCGACATAATTACTTCTCAACCAAAAACTAATAAAAATGTTAAGAAATTATTAGAAATTGTTCTAAAATGTAAAACAACTATAGAAAAGTATAAAATCAATACGTTAAAATTTAACTATGAAAACCTACACCTGAATTCTACGGTGGAAGATCCAAGAGAAAACATGAATAGTATTATGAAATCTTCAATAATAGACATGGTGTTTGATAATGACGAAAGTATATCTAAAAAGAAGATCAAGAAAGAAACGCTTCCCTTTAACTTAGTAGAGGAAAATGGTAAAGATATAAAGGAAAATCATAATGATACTATTTTGGATAATCTATTTCAATCACTGAATTTGATTACTGGTCTTAAAGAGTTGGAAGCAACAGAACTATTTAATAAATTGTTGGTTAATGAGTACATAATTGAGCATTTTAATGGGTATTTAGAGGAAAATAAAGATATAAGTAATAAAAATGATATAAACCAAAATAAAGACAACAGTGATTTACCTTTAAATTATCAAAAAGAGTATATTTTGTCCGGTAAGGATAATGATTATCTAAATTTAGAATGTGTACTAAAAAAAATTTTATTACTAAGATTTTTATTTAATTTTGTTTATATTTTAAGTGACAAAGAAAAAGTTGAGCAGGCAAAATCAACATCACTATTATTGAATTTTTCAGGAATTGTAGGAGGGGTTATTAGTAACATTGTAACGATAATGATATTAGCTTCGTGGTGTTATGCAGAAAGTCTGGTAGATTTAAAGGCAATAGTATCGGGAAAAAATCTTTCTTTAATAAAAACAAAAGTTGAATGGAAGATTAATTACTTAGAGCTGTTTAAAATTAATAAAAACTTAATTAAACAAAAGGCGGAACTTATTTCTAACAATGAATCAGGTTTTAATTATAATGACTATATAAAAATTTTATTACTTTTGCTACCGGAACAAGAAAAAATATATCGTTCGTTAGAACTTGTTGAAATCAACATTAACAATAAATATAATAAAAATTTTAAAATTAAAAATTGCTTATATGGTTTGAATATTAAAATTAAGTGTGAAGTGGAACCACTTTTTATAAAAATGATGAACTATAATAGTTTTAATTATGTCTATGATATAGAAAGAGAATATATATATTAAAATATCTTTGAGGTGAATTGTGATGCTCTTTTGTTGTATTATTAAAAACAATTTATTAAAAAAATCTTCTCTCCAAGTACAAATTCAATCATTGGCCCCAACTAATGTAAAATTTTTAAAAAAAACAAAAAGATGCAACAAAAGGGTGTCCCAATTCATCTCAAAAGATAATAAAATTAAAATCTTAACAGGTTCAATGACTGTTGAAGCGGCAATAGTTTTTCCGGTTTTTATATATGTTTTATTTGCATTTTTATATTTTATTCAATTATTTACTATACAAGAAATTATATCAAATGGCATTTCTGAAATGGGCAGAAGTATTTCTCAGAATATGCACATATATAAAGACTTAAAAAGTGAAATTGAATATGGTGAAACTGAAGATACAATAAAATCTACAAATCAACTTGAAAAAGGCTTAAAATCATTACTTAACCATACAGTCTTATGGCAAATGCTTAAAGCTTATTTACCCGAAGAATTAATTAATAATTCATTAATTATAAATGGGTATGAAGGCTTGAGATTTTATAATTCATATTTAAATGAAGATGATAATACATTTTTTGTAATTGTTAATTATAACATTGAATTACCGATTCTCTTTTTTAACAATAATATATTTAGTATTAAACAAGGCTTAAAATTAAAAGGTTGGACAGGTTATGAAGAAAAGTCTGAAATAAAAGAAATAGATTATGAAGATATTGTATACATTACTGAAACAGGAACCGTATATCACATCTTTAGAGAATGTACCCATTTAAAAATCGATATATATGAAAGTAAAATTAGAGAAGTAACTAATTTAAGAAATGATTACGGAGGTAAATATAAAGAATGTGAAATTTGTGTAATAGATATAATATCACCGCAATCAATAATTTATATAACTAGTTCAGGAGACAGGTACCATAGTAGTATTTCTTGTAGTGGGCTAAAAAGGTGCATTATATCTATACCAATATCTCAAGTTAATGGCAAGAATTTATGTAAAAGGTGTGAAAGCAAAAAAAAATAAGAAAAAGGATGTTTAATTTGTTTGAAATTACAGAAAGTATAATAATACTAGTAGTTTTATTTATAAATACTATATCTGATATTAGGTATAGAAAAATATCATTAAGGATGTTATTAGTTACATCGATAATTGGTATCATTATCAGAATTTTAGTTCCGATACATAGCATAGTCGACATTGTTTTGGGAATTATAATTGGCATTTTTATCATTGCAATTAGTATAATTTCTAAGGGTAAAATAGGTCAAGGGGATGGATTGGTGTTTTGCACAACTGGAATATTTATTGGAGGAATTTATAATATTACATTACTATTATATTCATTAACATTAGCTTCAATATATTCAATTACTATAATTGTTTTCAAAAAGGCAAATAGAAAAAAAGAGATACCATTTGTTCCATTTATATTTACTGCTTACATATTGTTTTTAATTATATAAATAAAGGATAATTTTAATGAAAAAAATAACCAATGCAAGCTATACAGTAGAAGCAGTATTAATTATGAATATAACTATTTTTATAATAGTTGCGATAATTTATATGGGTTTTTATCTTTACGATTATAATAGAATATGGGCTAATACGGATATTATTATTCAAAAGTCTAACGAATTAATAAGAAAAGAAGCTGACATTATATCCGGAAAAATAAACTATAATTTTCTTAACAATAGGTTAATATATTGGAGATTTTTGGAAGTGTCATATAATTTAAAACATGTGATTAATGATTTTGCTATTGATGAGATTGGAAAAGGTCTGTTTATTACAAAGGTAAACAGTGTTTTATCTGAAGTAAGCAATAAAAAAATAACTATAAAAATAGCTGCGCATTCTCAAATTCCATTTATGGAAGTAAAAAAATTATTTTTATCAGATTATTCTATTGCTACTGTTATTGAAATTGAGAAGAATATATATGATCCGACAGAATTTATAAGGAATTATGATGCAGTTAAGAAAATGGCAGGAAATATAGATGGCATCGACAAAAACTTAAGAGGTCTGCAAAAACTATTAGAAAAGGTAGGTGAATAATCTGATTAACAGGAATTACAAAACTGATATGAACAATAGCTATTTAATAATAGAAAATAATTACTATAATATTAAACAAGAATATCAGATGCAAATGATGCTAAATAATAAAATAGATGGATTAATAAAATTCGAGTTACATAAAACGGATAATCGGCATGAATTTTATTATGATATTACAGAAAAGAATACACTTAAAGACATATATAATAAAGATGATCTAAAATACCTTCAAATTAAAGTTATTATATCTCAAATCATAGCTATAGTGGAATCGATAGAAGATTATTTATTGGATAATAATAGTTTTATTATTAATGAAGAATACATTTATATCTCAAATCAAAATAAAATTAATTTATGCTATCTTTTAGGATATAATAAACCAATTAAGGAGCAGATGACAAGTCTAATAGAATATATGATGAATAAGGTTAATTATATGGATGAGAAAGCAGTTGTGCTGATTTATGGCTTATATAAAGTGACTCGTGAAGAAAATTGTACGTTTGGTAGACTGATACAATTAATTCAAATACAATCAGATGAAGACGAAATTCACAATATATATGAAGTAAAACCAGGAAAAACAAATAAATTATTAGACGATTCAATACAGAACTCAATACAGAATTCAATACAAAACTCAATGCAGAATTCAATACAAAACTCAATCAAAAGTACAACACAAAATCCGATTAAGGTTAAGAGTAGTATACCTTTTATACAAGAAGATATTGAAGATGAAAAAGAAATAGAAGAACATACTTTGTTAACTAAACTACTAACATCATTGGTAATTATTATTATGCTGGTTATATTTATTATGCTACTAAAAATAGGAACATTTGAAAACTCAAAAACTCATAAAATAGATATTATTAAATTGACAGGTGGTTTTTTAATTAGCATATCAATAGTAGCATATTCTTTAAGCAAGTTATTACAAAAAGGAAATAAAGAAAGCAAAATAGTAAAGGTAGCTGATTGCATAGATAGTGAAACCAATTTAGATAAAATCATGGAAGCGACAGCAGTTTTAGATAGTACAATAGAAGAAATGGAGCAAACCATTGTTCTTCAAGAAATAAATGAATATGAGAATCAAGTAATTTTTGAAAGTCTTAACCCTAAATTATATAATAGTATTTATATTAATAGATATCCTTTTACAATTGGAAAATTAAATGGAAAAGTTGATTATATAATAAAAAATATAGGGGTTAGCAGATGCCATTTAAAAATTTATTATATAAGTGATATAGAAGATAATTATATTCAAAAATTATATATAGAAGATTTAAATTCAACTAATGGTACATATCTTAATGGGTTATTATTAAAGAGTGATAAACATCAGATTTTTGCTAATGATATTATATCCATTGCAGATTTCAAATATAAAGTATTAATAGAAAAAAGGTAAAGGAGATTTAAATATGGAAAAATACATATCTAAGGAATTAGAAATTTTTAAGGAGCAACTAAGAGTTAAAGCAATAGAAAGTTTTGATAGAACTTTACAAGGTGAGTATTTACAAAACAGGTTGGAGAACATTAGGGAAAAAAGTTGCGGGGAATTTACTAAGGATGAAATAATTTTAGTTAACGAATATATTGATATTATAATTGCAAATGAAAATGAGAGAGCAAAGTTTTTATATAACAAAGGATTTGAGGATTGTATATCACTATTAAAAGAACTATGTATATTGTAAGTAAAACAAATCGTAAAAGAGTTACTATTTACAGCCTGAATTAAGGATTTTTCAGGACCAACCTCAACTAGGCTATGAGTAGAAAACAAAAGTAAAAAATTGTAAAGATAAATATAAAAAAACTATTGACATGGATGCTATAAAAGTATATAATACATATTACACAATTATTAAAGTTATGGAATATTAATATGTCAAAAAGTTTCCGTGCAGCCGGGGAGATAGCGGTGCCCTGTACCTACAATCCGCTACAGTAGGGGTGATGTTTTGCCTAGGGTCTTTTCTTGTAGGGCTGCCCTTTATAAGTGGCGTTGACGTTTGGGTCTTACGCAACAGGAATTCATGAATCGTGTCAGGGCAGGAATGCAGCAGCACTAAGTGAAAGCTCTTGTGTGCCGTGAGGTAGCCTGAATCGAGCTAACTGTTTAGGTAACGCTTATGAGGAAGATTCGAAGCAAGACGCACGGAATTTAAATAATAAATAAAATAATTCAACTTTTAGTCATTTTCCATGTGTTAAGGTTGAAAAAAATTAGATTCCCATTTTATTACAAAGCCTAGGTTTTGTGTAATAAAGAGGAATTTTTTTTATATATATAAATGAGCATTTTTATTGAAGTTATCCGTAAAATAGGGTATAATGTAATATATTAATGATTTAATTGATTACCAATTAATTAATAATAAGGAGTGGTAAAATGGCGATAAAGATGAACCCTAACGTTCCTAATCAAATAATAGCAGGGACTGTAATATATGCTGAGAAGCAGCGAGTGGATGGTATTGGTCTATTGGTAAAAGGAAAAGTTGCTATGTATAACAGTGGCATGAAACTAATTCTTAATCAAGGTAGTTTTTTAGGAATATGCGACTTGGTATTTGGTGAATATATATCAACTTACATAGCTGTTGAAGACTGTATAATTTATTCTTTTGATGTAATAGATTTAGATAGTTTAGACAAAGTTTTTTCTATGGGAAAAGATTATAGCGGGTTGATTTCCATATCATTAACGAGACAAATAGTTGAAGCTGCAAAAATTTATGATGAGCTTTTTACAGTTTCTAAAAGTATCTATGATTCAATTGTGGAAAAATATGACAAATATAAAGAAATTTCAAAAAGATATGGTCAAAAAATTGAAGATATACCCGGAGCTAGAGAAATTAGACCAATAGAAGACTTTGATGTTAATGAAATGAAATTAGAATACTATAAAAATGTTATTAAATTACCACTTGAAGTTCAAAAGCAATATTTTGGAACACATTCTTATATTACAAGATATCATTTAGAAGAGCAAGGTGAATTATTAAAAGAAATTATAGATAGTTCAATTGAGATGGCTGAATACATAAGTAAGAATATAAAGATCTTAGTTAATGATGGCGTTGAAAATATATTTAAAGGTCTTGCTAAGCTGGCACTAGATATTAATAAAGCAGGCGGAAGAAATAATGACATTGTTGATGAGATTGATGAAATTATAGTTATTTTAAACAGTGCAGAAGTTTTATTTATACAAAAACTAGGAAAAGATGCAATTATTGACCGTTCAAAATTAGAAGAACTATATTTTAATCTTATAAGTACTTCTAAAAAAGAGGAAGATAGTACAGGGCTTCAACTAGAATACACTAAAAATGAATTAAATAATGCAGAAGATGAATTAAGAGGCTCACTAGATAAAATTTTGATTTTTTCTGAAATTGGAGAAGAAAAGTCCGAAAAGATGCACCAATTAATTAACACTTTTAAAATAACTACAGATAAAATGGCAGCAGACAATGAATCAAGAATGCTTAGAAAAAAATTAGCTGACTTATTTTATGAATTATATGAATTAGTATTTATTAAGGCGGCGAAAACTGGAGACAATAGCAGATTAATTGATATGTTCTTAAAATATGGATATGTAGATGAGAATTTACTTACGAAAGAGCAATTAATGGAATTGTATTATTTAAAAGAAATTCCTAATAATGAAAGATGTAAGGTTTATAATGTAAGAGAGTGGTTAACTGAAATTTATGAAGGAAGAAAAGAACCTTCAAGAAATGAATTTGATATGGATTATGTCGAGTCTCTAAGAGAGCTAAAGAAAACCACAAAAATGACCGAAGAAGAGCAAAAAGATTATCTTAATAATATGGAGAATAAATTATTTTTTGAAATTCGAAATATGTTTAGAAGTAATCATAAATTAGTTAGTGGTCAAATAACAGTGTTTGTTCCTATTTTGCATAAGGATATGTTTATAAAAACTATAAAAAAATCTTATGTAAGTACAACTTTAGTAAATAGAGCTATTGATGATATAGTGTCAATTGATTACTCTGCTTTCTATAGGGAGGTTTTATATGTTGATGCTAAAAAAGGAATAGAAAAAGAAAGAATTATGAAAGAAGTTATGCCTGATATAATCTTAATGCCAACTTGTGGTATAGGAGGAGTAATGTGGCAGGAAACAGCCACGAAGAAAAAAGATACAAAAGCCAGATTTTTACTGCCAATATTTTGTAGCGTATCTATTGATGATATATTGGTTTCAGTAGTTGCAAAATACAGGTGGGAAATTTGTAGGAGTATTCAAGGACTTTCATGGAATGATATAAGAGAAAAATCATTAACCTCGGAGTACTCTGATTATATTCAGTTTTACAGAAAACAAAAGGATCTAACTGAGCAGGCAAAAGAAAAAATTCGTAATCAAATTCAAAAAGGCAGAAATAACCTTAGAGAAATATTTTCTATGGATTATGAAGTATGGATTAAAAGTGAATCAAAGGGTGGTATTAGGCTTAATAAAGTAGTAAGAAATATATTATACATGAATTGCCCGTTTAACAAGGAAATAAGGGAAAAACTAAAAAATCAACCAGCATTTACAGAAATAGCAAATAAATATAATGCTTTAACTATGAAAAAGGCTAAGGATATAGAGAATCACTATATATCACTTAAAAAGAACAATGTTGAAATTACAGAAGAATTAGAAACTAATCTTAAATTTTATAAAGAATTGTGATTACATACATTAATTGTGTACCAAATCCTTTATTTGATTATTTTGACCGATATGGCTAAAATGATAGATGAATCTAGTGTTTTTATTAAATGAGTGAAAAGTTGAATTAATATCAATAAGAGGGCTATAGCAAAAATATATAACATATTGTTGAACAATATATACAACATATGAAAATTTATTTTATTTGCTTTAGCCCCCTTTATAATTTAAATTTAAATATTGTCAGAAAATTTAAAAAACATCAAAAAGATAACGTGCAAATCATGAAGAAAACAAATAATTAGCAAAACAATACATGCGAACAAACAATAAAGCTAACAGATCGGCAAACGAAACAAATATGACAGATAAAAATAAAAAAAATTTAAAATAGTATTGACAAATTGTAAAACAAGTATTATAATAAATTTATAATAAAAAACCAAGTTACTTGTAAAGAAAGGTGACTTAGTTGAGATAGGAGGAGATTCCAGTGGGGACTTTAGATGAGGAGCAGATAATTCAATACAAAAGTGGCGTGATGAAAGATAATTTCCGCGAGAACGACCTTCATCAAAGAAAATTGTAAATCATCCAGAAAATATATTAAAATAAAAGATTCGGAGAGTAGCAACTGGATGTAGTCATTTTATAACTCATCATTGTATTGAATTTTAGCCACTATAAGAATTTTATAGTAAAAGAAGTAGATAGTGAGGTAACTAAAGCTTTAAAAAGATAAGTATTAATAGTAAATTTATGATAATAGAAAAATAATTACAAAAGTAATAGAAGATTTATTTAAAAGAGTATTATAAAACTTATTTAAGTTTAGGCTTTTAGAAGTAAAATGTTAATATAGTTATAGATGTAAAGTTATTTAATTTGTTATATAAATTTCCATTATTTAAATGAAAAATTAAATAAAAGTTTTATAATACAAAATCATAATAAAAACTATTAAGAACTTATAGTTAGTAAATCACAGCATTAGATAGTTTTATTTGCATATAAAATCTTAAGAAAGGGTTAATATATAATATTTAAACACTAAGTGTTTTAATATAGAGTAGGTAATAGAAGTTAAAATATATATAAAGAAGGTCAGCGGAAATTATTAAAGTGGATAAAATATCCTCCGATTAAATAATAAATAAAAGAGGTAAATATGAATACAGAAGAGATTTAAGGCAATCATTGTAATTAATATAGTGATTGCTTTTTTGTGATCTAAGAAGTATAATATTTAAAAGCTAAACAGGAGTTTAAATAGAAAATGGAATTGTTGCAAATTAATAATATAAAAAAATATTATAAAAAAATAAAAGCAGTAGATGATATAACATTCACAGTAAATAAAGGGGATATAATAGGATTAGTTGGTGATAATGGTGCAGGAAAATCAACTACACTATCAATGCTTTCTACTTTAATTAAGCCTGATTCGGGAGAGATTTTATATAAAGAGCAGGACATAGTAAAATATCCTAAAAGCATTCGAAAGGAATTAGGATATGTACCTCAAGAAATATCACTATATACTTCACTTACAGCTTTAGATAATTTAAAGTTTTGGGGGAAAGCACAGGGTTTACAAAAAAGTGTTCTAAAAGAAAGAATTGAAATAGTCTCTGAGATAATTGGATTAAAAGAAAGATTAAAGGATGAGGTTACAAACTTTTCTGGTGGAATGAAAAGGAGATTAAATATAGGAGTGGCATTGGTACACAATCCACAATTGGTTATAATGGATGAGCCAACGGTTGGAATTGACACACAATCAAGAAAAAATATCTTGAATACAATAAAAAAGCTAAATGATAGTGGGACTACAATTATTTATACCAGCCATTATTTTGAGGAGATAGAAGAACTTTGTAATAGAATTTGTATTCTTAAGGATGGCAAAATTAAAGCAATAGGTGATAAAGAAAAAACTATAGCAATCTATAAGGAACTTATATGTAAAGATTAACCATCAAATTATTTTGACTAAAAATTTTTTAGAATGTCATCATATGGAATAATTAGGTAGTATTTTTCTGATTTATATGTTATTATTAAATAACCCAAAAGTTTAGTCATTGTTTTGTGAATTCCATATTTGGAAATAGACATATTTAGGGGCAAAGCAATGTACATCATACTAATAAAAGCAGTTTGGGAAAATTAAGTTAATTACTTTAAGTAAAAATAAGGAGGATTTATATGTCAAAATACGTAGGAACAAAAACAGAACAAAATCTAAAAGATGCATTTGCTGGAGAATCTCAAGCAAGAAATAAATATACTTACTATTCAAGTGTTGCTAAAAAAGCCGGATATGAACAAATGGCTGAATTATATCTTGAAACAGCTAATCAGGAAAAAGAACATGCTAAAATGTGGTTCAAAGAATTAAATGGAATGGGTAATGCAGAAGAAAACTTAAAAGCAGCAGCAGAAGGTGAACATGATGAATATACAGATATGTACGTTAGAATGGCTAATGAAGCAAGAGAAGAAGGATTTGAAGAATTAGCTACCAAATTTGAAGCTGTTGGAAAAATTGAAGCAGCTCATGAAGCGCGTTTTCTAAAAATGCTTGAAAGTTTAAAAAATGACAAAACATTTAAAACAGATGCACCTCTTGGCTGGAAATGCCGTAACTGCGGTTATATTCACGAAGAAGAAAATGCTCCCCAAGTATGTCCGGTATGTGCTCATCCAAAGGCTTATTTTGAGCGTAAGGTAGAAAATTACTAATAGTTAAAATACACATTAAACAAACATACCACTGAAAAATTCTACAGCATAATTGAGTTCACTGAAAAAGTACTTGATGTAGTCTTTTAAAATTTAAATGGATACAGCTACATTCATTTAAAAAATCAATTTATAGTGTTAAAAGGACTTTTTCAGCGACTTCGCATAATTTAAGGACTTTCAGTGGTAGATAAAGAAAATAAAAAAAATTGAAAAAACTATTGACAAGCGTACAAATTTATATTATACTGATTAAGCAGTTCAGGTTAATACCGTTGAACATGTAACCCGGGATCATAGCTCAGCTGGGAGAGCATCTGCCTTACAAGCAGAGGGTCATAGGTTCGAGCCCTATTGGTCCCACTTTACAACTTAATATGGCGGAGTAGCTCAGTTGGCTAGAGCACACGGTTCATACCCGTGGTGTCGGCGGTTCAAATCCGTCCTCCGCTACTATAGTATAGAAGATTGTTTAATAGCAATCTTTTTTTGCATTTTGGAAAGAAAGGTAAAGAATATGAGAATAGGAATGGGATATGATGTTCACAGGTTAGTGGAGGAGCGAAAGTTAATACTGGGTGGTGTTTTAATTCCTTATGAAAAGGGATTGCTCGGGCATTCAGATGCAGATGTAGTTGTACATGCCATTATAGATGCTTTATTGGGTGCAGCGGCACTGGGAGATATAGGAAAACATTTTCCTGACTCAGATGAAAAATATAAAGGGATATCAAGTATAAAGCTTTTAGAAGAAGTTCAAAAAAAGATTGAAGAACAATTATATGTAATAGAAAATATTGATGTTACTATAATAGCACAAAAGCCAAAACTATTACCCTATATTAACCAGATGATATTAAATATTTCAAAGACACTTAAAATAATGGAAAGTCAAATTAATATTAAAGCAACTACAGAAGAAGGTTTAGGATTTACAGGTGCCGGCGAGGGAATAGCAACCCATGCGATTTGTCTTTTATCAGAGATTCATAATTATGTATATGATGATAAAATGAGAAATAATGGTTGTGAGGGATGTAGTGGCTGTAAAATAAACAATTAATTGGTACTAGAAAGGTAAGACAGTAATGGAAACAGAGTTAATAAAACTAAAAGCATCAGATTATGGAAAGATTAAACCATATTTTGAATTAAGAGATTTTTCAACATGTGAAGGAATGATACTTGATACCTATTTGTGGAATGAATATTATGACACAAAGTATTTTATAAATGAAAAAGGACTTATGTGGGTGTTTAGTGCTAACGGACAATATTTTACGGGAACGCCAATGTGTAAAAAAGAGGATTTAAAAAGCTGTTTTAAGGTAATAAGAGAATATTTCAATAATGTTTTGAATCAAAAGTTAGTATTCCTACTAGCAGATGAAATGGCAGTATCAGAGCTTGAACTTTCAGAAGAAGACTTTGAAATAACAGAATGCAGAGATTACTTTGACTATATTTATGATGCACAAAAATTAAAGACTTTAAGTGGTAAGAAATATCATAAAAAGAAAAATCATGTAAATGCATTTCTTAAAGAATATGAAGGCAGATATGAGTATAAAACCATAGATTGCTCTAATCAGTCAGATATAGTAGAGTTTTTAGATAAGTGGAATGAAGAAAAGGTTAGCGAGGACATTTATAATAGATTGAAATATGAAAAAGCAGGAATAAATAATGTTTTAAGAGATTGCAGATTTATTGAAAGAAATATGTGTGGAATATATATTGATGGTAAACTAGAAGCATTTTCTATAGGAAGCTATGCCAAAACTCAAAAGATGGCAGTAATTCATATTGAAAAGGCTAATCCGAACATCAGGGGGTTGTATAATTTTATTAATCAACAATTTTTAATTCATGCATTTCCAGATGCAGAAATTGTTAATAGAGAAGATGATATGGGTATTGAGGGACTTAGAAAGGCCAAAATGTCCTATAATCCTATTAGATTGGTGGAAAAATACAATATTATAGAAAAATAGGTGGAATTTAAATGATAATACAATACCTTAAACCCGATGAAAAAAATAGAACAAAAATACTTTGGGAAGAAGTATTTAATACGGACACAAAACAATTTGTTGAGTACTATTATAAAAATAAGGTAAGGGATAATGAGATATTAGTAATGGAGAAAAATAATACTATTATTTCAATGCTACAATTAAATCCTTATACTCTGTCTCTAAATGATAGAATTTTAGATGTTTTCTATTTGGTTGGTGTTGCAACACAAAAAGAAGAGAGAAAAAAAGGTTACATGAGACTTCTTTTGGAAAAAACACTTAGGGATTTATCTGAAAAGGGACATGCTTTAATTTATTTAATGCCGGCAGATGAAAAAATATATACACCTTTCGATTTTAATTTTATTTATAATCAGGTAAGAATTGATGGAGTGGATATTGATTATAGTAGCGAATCAAATTTTTTTATGAAAAAAGCTACTTTAGAGGATGCAAATTCTTTAAGTAATTTTGCAAATAAAATTATTAGCATTAAGTATGGGGTCTATATGTGTAGGGATGAGAGGTACTATTTAAATTTAATAGAGGAAGCTGTAGCAAGCAATGGAAATGTATACATGTGCTTTAAGGATAATGAATTAGTTGGGATTTTTACTCTCGAAATGGAAGATGAGAATACTGTATACATTATAGAGCCTATTTGTCAAATGGAGATTTATAAAACATTTTTAAGTAGTATAATATTAATGAATAAATCAAAAAATTATAACATAAAAATATTAGGAGCAGATCCTTTGGATTTTAGGAATGTTGAACTAAAGCCAATTATTATGGGAAGGATTTTGAATCTTGAAGTTTTTTTAGATGGAATTTGTTCTAAAGATCCACTAGAGCTTTGCATTAGTATTACTGATAAGATAATTCGTGAAAATGATGGAACCTTTGTTTGGTCAATAAATAGAAATTGTAGTACAATATCCAGATTGGGAAAAAATGTATTGCAGGCAGCGGAAATTATTAATACGGTGGACCTTGCCATTTCAATAAGAGATCTAACGGCATGGCTAATGGGATACATTTCAGTTGATGAATTGTACATTAGCAAAAAAATAGCATGTTCAAAAGATATTTTGGATATTTTGAAAAATATTATAACATATAATAAAGTTTTCATAAATGAAATAGTATAATGTATTGACAAAATTGGATTTTTTGAATAGACTATATAATAATTAAATTATTTTATAAAAAAGAGTAATATACCATTAGAATCAGAGAGAGAATGTCTGGCAATAGCCTTAAATCATCCTGAACAAAAAACACTGGATAAACTTCGTCTCTTTTATAAAGAGATGGAGTTTTTGTATTTTATATTGAAGGAGTTGTAAGTATGGGCATTATTAGTTATATGAGAGAAGAAATCCGTATAATAAAAGAGAGAGATCCGGCAATAAAATCGTCATTAGAAGTATTTCTTTATCCAAGTTTTAAAGCCATAGTAAGATATAGAATAGCACATAAGCTATATAAAAATGGACATTTTTTCCTTGCAAGATGGTATTCACAAAGAACTGTCAGAAAAACCGGCATTGAAATTCATCCGGGTGCAACAATTGGAAAGGGTTTATTTATAGATCATGGTAATGGAGTAGTAATTGGAGAAACTGCAATAGTTGGAGATAATGTAACACTTTACCAGGGAGTTACATTAGGAGGAACCGGAAAAGAAACAGGCAAAAGACATCCTACTATAGGAGATAATGTAATGATTAGTGCTGGTGCCAAGATCTTAGGTTCATTTACCATTGGTGAAAATTCTAAAATTGGAGCAGGTTCAGTTGTATTGGCAGAAGTTCCACCTAATTCTACAGTTGTGGGAGTTCCAGGAAGAGTAGTAAAAAGAGATAATATTAAACTTCCAAGACTTGAACTTGATCAAGTTCATTTACCAGATCCAGTACTTCAAGACATATCTTTATTAAAAGAAGAAAATAAACAGTTAAAACTAAAAATAGAAGAACTAATAAATAAAATAGAGGGAGAAACCAATGAATCAAGCAAAGCCAATAAAGTTGTATAATACATTAAGTAAAAGCAAAGAAGAATTTGTTACTGTTGAGGAAGGTAAGGTTCGCATGTACGTATGCGGACCTACTGTATACAATTATATTCATATAGGAAATGCCAGACCTATGATAGTTTTTGACACAGTAAGAAGATATTTAGAATACAAGGGATATGATGTAAACTATGTATCAAACTTTACAGATGTTGATGATAAGATTATTAAAAAAGCCAACGAAGAAGGGGTATCAGCCAGTGAAATATCCGAACGTTTCATCATAGAAGCTAAAAAAGATATGGAAGATCTTAACATATTACCTGCTACAACTCATCCAAAAGCCACAGAAGAAATTGAAGGCATGATTGAAATGATAAAGGACTTAATAGAAAAAGGCTATGCCTATGAAAAAGGTGGCACAGCCTATTTTAGGACAAGATTCTTTAATGAATATGGAAAACTTTCTAAGAAAAACCTAGAGGAACTTGAAGCCGGAATAAGAATTGCAGTAAGTGAAGAAAAAGAAGACTCCATGGACTTCGTATTATGGAAGCCAAAGAAAGAAGGAGAACCATACTGGGAATCCCCTTGGTCAAAAGGTCGCCCAGGCTGGCACATAGAATGTTCAGTAATGGCAAAAAAATACTTAGGCAGTAAAATAGATATCCACGCAGGAGGAGAAGACTTAGTATTCCCTCACCATGAAAATGAAATTGCCCAAAGTGAGGCAGCTAACGGAGAAGAATTTGCAAAATATTGGCTTCACAACGCCTTTTTAAACATAGACAACAAAAAAATGTCCAAATCAGAAGGCAACTTCTTCACAGTAAGAGAAATAAGTGAAAAATATCCATTGCAAGTATTAAGATTTTTCATGCTAAGTGCCCACTACAGAAGTCCAATAAACTTTAGCAAAGAATTGATGGAATCATCAAAAAATGCTTTGGACAGAATTCTAACAGCAATAAATCATTTAGAAGAACTAACAAAAATCACCGAAGAAAAGCCACTTGTCGAAGATGAGTTAAAATTGCAAGAAGAATTTAAAAATTATATAAACAAATTTGAGGATTCAATGGATGATGATTTTAACACTGCTGATGCAATTTCAGTAATTTTTGAAATGGTAAAGGTATCCAACACAAAATTAAACAAGGAATCATCAAAAACTTTAATAGAAGAAACTTATAACAATATATCTACACTATGCAACCTCTTGGGAATCATTACAAAAAAGAAGGAAGAACTACTGGATAAAGAAATAGAAGACCTAATTGAACAAAGGCAGCAGGCAAGAAAAAACAAAGATTTTAATCAAGCCGACCAAATAAGAAACTTACTTTTAGAAAAAGGAATAATAATAGAAGACACCAGAGAAGGCATAAGATGGAAGAGAGCATAAAATTAAAATCATTTATAAATAAAAATTTTAATCTAATAGATCATGATATAAAGACCTACTCACCATTAACCCTTGCCTATATAGGTGACGGCGTTTTCGAGCTAATAATAAGAACCATAATAATCTCAAACGGAAACGCCCCAGTAAATAAACTTCACAAAAAAGCAAGTACCTTAGTAAAAGCCTCCTCCCAAGCCCAATTAATAAACGCACTATTAGAAGAACTAACCGAGGAAGAACTAAACATATACAAGCGGGGCAGAAATGCAAAATCCCAAACCATAGCCAAAAATGCAACGGTAATAGACTACAGAATGGCAACCGGTTTAGAAGCACTAATAGGCTACCTATATCTACAAGACAAAATCGACAGAATTTCCTACTTAATAAAATTAGGTCTGGAAAAAACAAATCTTTAAAAATAGGAAACAGAACTAAATCATTAGACAAACAAGCTTACCAATAAACTTTACTAATATTCTACACAGCCTAAAGGCAAGCAAATAAGGAGAAAAAATGAGATACGAAGAACTAACCATAGAAGGCCGAAACGCCATAATAGAAGCATTTCGTGCAAAAAAAACCATAGACAAGCTTTTCATTTTAGACGGCTGTCAAGACGGCCCAATTAAAACAATTACAAGAGAAGCCAAAAAACAGGACACAATTATAAACTATGTATCAAAAGAAAGACTTGATCAAATGTCCCAAACAGGGAAGCATCAAGGTGTAATTGCCTATGCGGCAGCCTATGAATATGCAGAAGTAGAAGACATCTTAGAAATTGCTAGAGAAAAAGGAGAGCCTCCATTTCTTATAATGTTAGATAATATAGAAGACCCACATAATTTAGGTGCAATAATACGTACAGCTAATTTAGCGGGAGTCCATGGAATAATTATTCCTAAACGCAGAGCAGTAGGTTTAACTGCAACTGTTGCCAAAACATCTGCTGGGGCAATTAATTACACTCCTGTTGCCAAAGTTACTAATTTAGCTGTAACAATTGAAGAACTAAAAGAAAAAGGCTTATGGTTTGTATGTGCTGATATGCAGGGTGAATCAATGTATAAATTGGATTTAAAGGGAGCAATTTGCTTAGTAATTGGAAGCGAAGGAGAGGGCGTAAGTCGCTTAGTTAAGGAAAAATGTGATTTTTTAGCTTCAATCCCTATGAAAGGTGATATTGACTCTCTAAATGCATCTGTGGCAACAGGTGTACTTGCTTATGAAATAGTAAGACAAAGACTTGGTTGAGCAGCATGGAGCGAATAAAAATAAATAATAGGTGATTATATGCTTAATTATGAAAAATACAAGGACTTTACAGATGAACAGTTGATAAATATTATAAACTCTGGTGACAAAGAAGCTTTGGATTTCCTTTTGGATAAATATAAAAATTTAGTAAGAAAAAATGCTAGGGCATTGTTTCTTATTGGTGGAGACAATGACGATTTAATTCAAGAAGGTATGATAGGGCTTTATAAGGCAATAAGGGACTTTAATTTAAATAGGGAAAATACTTTTTTTGGCTTTGCAAATCTTTGTATCTCAAGACAAATATATAGTGCCATAAAAGCTTCTCGTAGGAAGAAACATGCACCTTTGAATACCTATATATCCCTTTATAGCCCTGCATTTTCAGATTATGATAAAGAGGTCTCTTTGGTAGATGTGATTTATTCAAATACTGAACAAAATCCAGAGGAAATGCTTATTGATAAAGAGAACGTAAATAGTATAGAGCTAGAGCTTGGTAAAAAGCTAAGTGAGCTGGAAAAAAAAGTTCTTGATTTATATCTGAAGGGAATTGGGTATACTCAAATTGCAGAAATATTAAAAAAAGAGCCTAAATCAATTGACAATGCTTTGCAAAGAATAAAATCAAAACTTAATTTTGTGTTAAAGGCACTATGATTTATGCAAATATAAATATTTAATCCATTCAAAATAACTGATTGTAATTAAGTTTCAATTTATAAGTATATAAAAGCTATTATTAATATAAGACCTAAAAATTATATATTTAAATTTGTCTTGACAGATTTAAAGAAAAAATGTTATCATGTTAAAGTACATTGTTGCTATGGCTCGGTCGGTAGAGCTTCACCTTGGTAAGGTTGATTCTACAGGTGTCTGAGTATGTGTAGCAATTTATACTTTGTGAAATTTTGAAACACTGCATTTGCTGATGTAACTCAGGCGGTAGAGTACCACCTTGGTAAGGTGGAAGCCACGGGTTCGAGTCCCGTCATCAGCTTTAAAATACCCATTTAATTACTATTAAAGAGAACAGAAAAGTTTTTTATAACCTAAAGTCCGCTTAAAGTTACAGAATACAAGTCTAAGTTATGATAGTTCACTTATACTTGTATTCTGTAACTTTAAGCGGATTTTAGGTTATAGTAATTTTAACATCTGCACTAATTCCGGTGATTCTACTGTATTAGAAAATGTCTAATATCAATAAGTTCAGGCTCCCCGATTTCACTTTCAGCAGTTTGTGCAAAATGCTTACGTCTAAACAATGCTGTGAATGGTAATTTTTGATATAATATAATATTTGCATGGTTATAATCGCAAAATCATTGACATTTATTTTATTTTGCGATATTATTTACATAAAGTAGGTGATTAAATTGATTATACGACCAAAATATCTGAGTTTGATTACACCGTATATTGACACTCCATTTGTTAAGATATTGACTGGTGTTCGCCGTTCCGGGAAGTCAACCATTATGAAAATGATTGCACACGAACTGTACAAACGTGGAGTTTCGGAAAGTAGAATTATCTTTTACAATTTTGATTCTTTGGAACACGAAGATATTAAGACTGCCAAATTGCTATATGACAAAGTAAAGTGCAGTTTAACAAGAGATTGTAAAACATATCTGTTCTTTGACGAAATTCAAGAGGTAAAGGATTGGGAAAAAGCAGTCAATTCTTTTATGACTGATTTTGATACTGATATTTATGTTACTGGCTCAAATTCTCATATGATGTCAAGTGAGATTTCAACTTACCTCACTGGGAGATATATACAATTTCGTGTTTTTCCGCTCTCATTTCAGGAATATTTAATGTTTCGTAATAAATGGTTGGAAAAAGATCCACAAGCGTTAGATGGTTTTGATTATAGTTTAAGTGATTTTTCTGCACTGGCACATAGTTTTAGAAACACAGAGCTTGTGCAATATTTGCGTTTTGGTGGTTTTCCGGCTATTCATTTGCAGAAGTATTCGCCTGACGAAGCTTATACAATTGTTAAGGACATTTATAACTCCACAATTTTTACTGATATTGTCAAACGAAATCAAATTCGTAAGATAGATCAATTGGAACGAATAGTAAAATTTGCGTTTGACAATATTGGGCGAACCTTTTCAGCCACATCAATCAGTAAATATTTAAAGAGCGAGCAACGTTCTATCGATAATGAAACTGTTTATAACTATTTAAGCAAGCTGGAAAGTGCGTTTATTCTACACCGTGTTTCTCGTTACGATTTGCAAGGTAAGGAACTTTTGAAAACACAGGAAAAATTCTATGTATGTGACCCTGCAATGCGTTACAGTGTTTTAGGTTACTCCTCTGACAGTGTGGCGGCTATGCTTGAGAATGTGGTATATTTAGAACTTTTGCGTCGTGGCTATGAAGTCAATATTGGGCAATTTGCTGGTGGTGAGATTGATTTTGTTGCAACTAAGCAGGAGAATAAACTTTATGTGCAGATTACCGAGAAAATTGTAAACGAAAATACAGAAAAGCGTGAATACGGAAGGCTACTTGATATTAGGGATAACTATCCTAAATATGTGCTTCGAACAGATGAATTTGTGGGAGGAAATTACGAGGGTATAAAGACGATGCATATTGCGGATTTTTTGTTGTCAGACGAGTATTAAAAACCGTCTCTATACTGGACGTTGGATAACCAACTGACGCCAGTGAGTGTCTTTGATTATTAACTACATCGATATTAAAGAGGGTGCTTGAAATTACAAGTACCCTCTTGTTGTTATCATAAAAATTTAGGATATCTGAATTGAAAAAGTAAATGCTACCCCCAACAATCATAAAGAATAATTTACTTTTTCTAATTAATAGTTTTAAGAATAAATAAAAAAATATATATTGACAAAACTAATATAGTTCTGATATACTCATAAATAGTTAGCAAATGCTAACCAAAAATACTATAAAAACAATAATCAAATTAAGAGAGGACTTTAATATGAAAGGAAAAACAATAAAATCAATACTGTTTATTATCTTGTCAATAGCATTAGCTGGGTGTACATCTGCTAACCATAATACAAATGAACAAATGAATACAGCTAATGAAACAGTATTAGCAGAAAACTTACAGCTAACTAAGCAATCTAGTCTTTCAGACACAAAAAAAGAAGCACAAGAATCAACCCAAACAGAAGATACAAAGGTTATTAACACACTAAAAGGAGAAGTAGAAATTAAAACCAATCCTAAAAGAATTGCAGATGTATCAGGGGTGAGTGATATTCTTTACATTCTTGGCATGACACCGGTTGCAACTGCGGATTCTGACGCATATGATTACACAAGATTTCCAGTATATTTAGAAAAGGAATTAGAGGGAGCAAAAATTGTAGGATATCCAATGATGGATACAGTAGATATGGAAGGAATCTTATCTGTTGAGCCAGATTTAATTATTATGAATCCAAGACAGGAAAAAGCTTATGAGCAGTTAAAAGAAATAGCAACAACAATAGTTATAGAACCTAATGTAAATGACTGGCGTCAGGATATGCGTATGATAGCAGAAATATTTAATAAAACTGAAATAGCAGAACAATACATAGCAGATTACGATAACCGTGCAAAAGAAATCGGAGAAGCTATTAAAACAAAAAATGGCAGTGACACTACATACTTTTCATTTTTAACAGGAGGAGAAAGCTACTACTTATTTACTGGTGCAGCATACGGAGACATTTTGTATAATGATATGGGATTAAAAGCACCTGAAAAATTGCCAGAGCAAGATAGTATTACATTACCAGTAGCAACCCTTGAAGGTCTAACAGAAATTGATGCTGATTATATGATAATATTGGCATCAGATGCAGATAGAAAAACTCTTGAAGACAGTGCTGTATTTAACAGTATGCGTGCGGTAAAAGATGGTCATGTAATTTGGCTTTTGCAGTCTCCTTATTTTAATCAGGCGTACAGTACCTATGGAAAAAGCAAACTAATTGATGAAATGAAAGAAATGCTAATAAAATGAAAGAACAGCTAAAATTTAAGAATGTAAATTTAATACTTTTTATAATCATTAGTTTAGTCTTAATGGCTGTCGGACTGATACTTTCAATTACTACAGGTGCAAAGCAGATATCATTTTTAGATGCAATAAGAAGCTTATTTATTAATGATGTTACCAATATGGAGATACAAATTATTAGAGATTTAAGATTACCAAGAGGTATATGTGCTCTAATCATTGGATGTTTTTTGGCAACATCAGGGGCAATTGTACAAGGAATTACAGCCAATCCAATTACCTCCCCATCAATCATGGGAGTAACTCAGGGTGCAGCATTTGCAGTTTCGTTATCTATGTCATCTAATATATTTAACACATCTATTGGATATATGATTTCTGCATATTTAGGTGCAGCTATGAGTGCAGTAATAATATTTATCTTGAGTATGAAAAGGATGAATGTAAATGTAACTCGAATGGTATTGGCCGGAAGTGCCATAGGCATGCTATTTAGCTCCCTTGCATCAATTATTGCATTGCTTACCAATAATACCAAAAACCTTGGCTTTTGGCTTGCAGGAGGTCTTTCTGGATCTAATTGGGAGTATGTAAAAATAATTATTGTAGTAGGATTAATAATATTCCCTATAATAATAATATTAGCTCCTCATATTTCGGCACTTAGTCTTGGAGATGATGTTTCTATAGGACTTGGAGAAAAACCAAACCGCATAAGGGTTTTAAGTTTACTGGTTATGGTTATACTAAGTGGAACTTCTGTAGCAATTGGTGGTAATATTGGCTTTGTCTGCTTAATAATTCCTCAAATTGCCAGACTAATAGTGGGCAGTGACTACCGAAAGATTATATTTTCTTCTTCAGCATTAGGGGCAATCTTACTTGTTTTTAGTGATGTATTGGCAAAAAACATTATCGCTCCACTAGAACTTCCATTAGGCTCAATAACATCATTAATAGGAGTACCAGTGCTAATAATTTTAGTAAGGAGAATGGAAAAATGAGTAAAAAAATATTAAATAATAAAAAGTTTTATATATTTACCATTGTCCTTATTTTTATATTGATTATAGCAATTTTAATAAGTTTAAGTACTGGAAGTTTAGAAATAAAATTACAGGAACTATGGAATATTTTAATAGGAAATGGTTCAAAAAGTCAAAAAATTGCACTATTTAGTATTCGTCTACCACGGATAATTATTGGATTGTTGGTTGGTATGGGACTTTCAATAGCAGGTGCAATATTACAGGGAATTACCAATAATGATTTGGCAGAGCCGGGTATCTTAGGAATTGGTTCGGGCTCGGCATTATTTGTAGTTATTTATATTTATTTAACCAATGGTCATAATTATTATAGTATTAACAAATTCACTATATTTACAATGCCAATAATATCTCTTATTGGAGGATTGGTGGCGGCAGCTATTATATACAGCTTATCATGGAAGAAAGGATTAAAAACTAATAGAGTACTGCTTATGGGGATTGCAATTAATTCTTTATTTCTTTCGTTAATTATTATTGCTCAGTTAAGCTTTAACACAAAAGATTTTAATCAGGTACTGGCTTGGACTTCGGGTAGTATTTGGGGAGCAAGCTGGAGCTATGTACTTGCAATTGGACCTTTAATATTTGGATTATCCTTTATTGCTATATATCTGTCTAGGTATTTAGATGTATTTACATTAGGAGATGAAATAAGTACAGGATTAGGAGTAAAAATTGAAAGGGATAGGAGGCTACTTATTATTCTTGCGGTTGGACTATCTGGATGTGCAACTGCCGTAGCAGGAAGTGTAGCGTTTGTTGGTTTAATATCTCCTCATATTGCAAAAAAGCTAATCGGGCCAAAACATAAATACTCTTTAATAATATCAGCATTAGTTGGAATGATACTGGTGGTTTTTTCGGATGCAATTGCTCGAAGCTTATTTGCTCCAATAGAACTGCATTTAGGCTTAGTAACATCTATTATAGGTGTTCCTTATTTTATATATTTAATGTTAAAACAGTGAGGTGTAAAATGAATTGTGTTATAGCTGAAAATATTACTCTTGGATATGGCAATGAGCCAATAATTAAGAATTTAAATGTCACAATACCAAAGTATAAAATAACTTCAATAATTGGTGCAAATGGATGTGGTAAGTCCACTCTTTTGAAAGGAATGTCGAGAATTTTAGTTCCTGAGAGCGGAAGGATTTTGGTAGACGGAATGAACATAAACAAAAGTTCTCCAAAAGCCATTGCAAAAAAAATAGCAGTACTGCCTCAAACTCCAAAAGCACCATCAGGTCTAAAGGTACAAGAGCTTGTAGCTTTTGGGAGATTTCCTCATAAAAGTGGATTTGGTGCTCTTAATAAAGAGGATTTTGAAATAATTAATGAAAGCATGGAGGATGCCGGAATAATAGATTTTAGGGAGAGAAGACTTGAAGAATTATCAGGTGGGCAAAGGCAAAGAGCATGGATTGCAATGGCATTATGTCAAAAAACTGAAATTTTATTATTGGATGAACCTACTACATACCTAGATTTATCCCATCAATTTGATGTTCTTTCTTTACTTTTGAAATTAAATCAGGAAAAAAGAAGGACGATTGTAATGGTATTGCATGAAATAAATCATGCATCCAGGTTTTCGGATAATATAATAGCTATGAAAAAAGGTTGTGTAATTTCGGAAGGTTCTCCAAGACAAGTTATTACAACTAAAAATTTGAAAAATATATTTAATATATATGCTGAAATAATTGATGATAAGATTAATAATAGACCAATGTATTTATCTTATGAAAGGGCAGAGAGGAAGGCTTGTGTGTAGAAAATTATGATTTTCAATCGGCCGTGAATAGTAACAACTTTTGATTCATACTATATATGATATACTAAAATGATAAAATATTACTGTTGAATAATTTGCTTAAAGCTGGTAAAATTTAATTAAAGTATAGTTTTTTATGAGAGAAAAGGTAGAGATTTTCTCTCATATATTTTTTTGAGAGGATGTAGTTATATGTGCTTTTATATTGGAATGGAAGATTTAGCAGCTAATGCTTTAATAGAAACATTAAAAAAAGGTAATAAACGATTTCTAACGTATGAAGAAATAGAAAAGTATGGTTCAGTAGTTATTCAGATATTGAATGAAAAGGGTGAAAAAGCAGTTTTAATTTTGTCCAGAAATAGTACAAATGCTTTCTTTGAAAACTATTCAGATTTTTTTGAAGAAAGAACGGTAAATAACACTAAGGGTATTTCATTAAAAGAAGATAAGGATATGGAGGATTTAATTGTTAAATTTAGAGGATATTTATCATTAGAAGTTCTTATGGCTTTCGTAAATAAGAGATCAGTTAAAGTTTTGGAGGGTTAATTTGAAAGATTTTAAAAGATTAAAAGATCCAATGTATGGATATATTGAAATCCCTTCTGAATATATGTCTGAAATAATTGATACTCCATCTTTTCAAAGGCTAAGGAGAATAATACAAACGAGTTATTCTCCCCTTTATTCATCAGCAGTACATAATCGTTTTGTTCATTCCATAGGAGTATATCATTTAGGTGAAATAGCAATAAAGCAATTGGGATATGAAATATCAAGAGTGTGTAAAACAAGTTTAAACATTAAAGAATATACAAGTACATTTTTGTTAGCATGCTTACTACACGATATAGGGCATGCTCCTTTTTCGCATACAGGTGAAAGTTTTTACTTAGATGAAAAATTAAATTATGAAAATTTGCATCAAGAATTAATAAATAAGGTTAATAGTGAAAAATTTAAAAATGATTTACCTACTGAGCAGAGCAAATCTGCGGCACCTCACGAAATTATGAGTGCTATAATTGGAATAAGTGAATTTAGTAAATTTTTTATTAATAGTGAACAATGTGAATTTTTTGCCAGATGCATTACCGGATATAAGTATTTAGAAAAAGATATAGATTTCAGTTTACTAAATTGCCTTATTTCAATGCTAAATTCAAAAGTTATAGATGTTGATAAACTTGATTACTTAATAAGAGATGCATATATTACAGGGTTTGATACTGTTAATATTGATTTTGAACGACTTCTAAAATCACTTACTGTTATTAAAGAAAATGGAATATATGAAATTGCTTATTATAAAAATGCAATTAGTGTTATTGAGAATGTAGTATATGCTCATGATTCTGAACGAAAATGGATTCAAAGTCATCCGATTATTTTATATGAGAGCTATATTTTAGAGCATATTTTTACACACTTAAGCGATAGTATGAATAAGGATGATAGGAAACTTTTTTCATTGGAAACATTGAATGAAAAAGGTATATCATTTGGTGAAAACTTGCATATTAAATTATTATGTGATGATGATATTATGTATTTAATGAAGAATGTATATTCCAATGAAATCAGTGAAGAATTCTTTGATAGAAGAAAAAGGAGGCATCCGGTATGGAAGTCTGAAGCTGAATATAATGCATTATTTTTAGAATTAAGTGAAGGGGGCAAGGTTTTAACCGATCTTGAAAATGCTATGGAAGCTACAGTGAATTATTTATCTAAGAATAGTAATTCGTGGGTAATTGATGATAAACTTATAGAAAAAATAGAGAATGAAATAAACGTATTAGAGACAAATGTGGGAGAAGAATCCTTAGATCCCAAAACTATAGAGGTTCAAATAGAACAAAAACCTAAAATACTAAAAGTAGCGAAATGTTTAAAATCATATTCTGATGATAAAAAGTTAAATTTTAATTTTGTAGTACTTAAAGTCTCTCAATTTAATAGTGGGTTTGGGAAACCAGATTTTTCTAAAATTAATATAGCTTTTAAACAACAGAATGAGATTCAGACAGCAAAAGTTGATAGAATAGTATCATCTTTATCAGCAAAAGAAAAAAAGAGAGAAAACTTTTTTTATCTGTTTTATAAAAGGGAAACAAATAATTCGATTGAGGTTGATAATAAAGATATTTGTAGAAGATTATATAAAGAATTTATTGATTAAATGTATGTATTAATTAATAAAATTAAATTCAAATTATATAAAGAATGATATTTATCATATACGTTTGAAATGGTTGTAAAAGTAGATTAATAATAAAAAAAGTTTCTGATATGATTCTAAGGTCATATTCAGAAACTTTTTTTATTAATTATCAAGTAAAAATCTTTTTCTTAATTTATTCCAAATGCTTCCTTGAAAATATTCATAAGCCATATCATATATAAATAACCCAACCTGACCAGCCAAAAATAAAACTAATAAAATCTTTGCATCTATTGAGCTAGTATATATAAGCTTTGGTGCAAATATTATAATTGGAATAAAAATAATATTAAAAACAACATATTTACTAATCCAAAATGTTAATTTAAAATGACTTCCTGATTTTGCTTTAATTAATTTCCTATAAATAAACTCTATCAACCAAATATATAACCCCATAGCCCCATAGGTTATACAATAAAGCTTATTAGGAGCAAGTATAACCCCAAGTAAAACAGATGCAATAAAAAATCCAATTCCCAATGTTAAACCAAACTCCCTGATAATAATTCCTACCATAAAAGAAGCAGCTGCCAATAAGAATAAAGTATTAAAATCAAGAATACCTGATAAAACAATTAAAATAGTTGTAAATGCCAACAATAATCCAGATAAAGCAATATGTTTAGCTTTTACATGCATGTGCATAAATCTCCTCCCATACATTCACAACAAGTATCAGCAATCCATAAATCACAGCAAAAATTACCTGTTGACATAGGACTTCCATTTCGATAACCACCTGTTTGATAACGTTGATTGTTAAATTCAAATTGATTCAATAGATTTCTGTATTCAATATTATTAGGCTCTAAGTTAACGGCTTGAGCGGCATGATCTCTTGCAACAATATTATTTCCCATTCCGGCATTAGCAATAGAACTTAAATAATACCATCTTCCATTTCGGTTTGAAATTCGTGTAAGTATATTTAATGCTTCTCTGTAATTTCTTGAATTAATATAAGTATAAACTGCTGAAATTTGAGGGTCATCCTGTGAATTAGCAGTATAGGTGTATGAAGAACTATTTTTAAAAGAACCACTTTCTCTTTGTTTCATAATAAAGTCATAAGCTTCTTGAACTTCTTTAAACTTTTCTTCTGCTAAATCAGAAAGAGGATTATTTGAATGTGAATCAGGATGATATTTCCTGCTTAAATCACGGTATGCTTTTTTAATTTCATCATTTGTCGCATTTGGAGAAACTCCTAAAATGCTATATGGATCTTGTGTCATAATTATTATCCTTTCCTTCTGACTTACTGAATTTTGTCCAAACTCCGGCATATAAAATATTTTGTAAGATATCATAATCCAATATACAAGGTAATTTTTCAAATTCAGAAGTGCATTCAGCCATCATCATAGTAAGTATTTCGTATATTCTTTGTTTATAATCAGGGGTATTAAATAATTCTTTAAGAGGGTTATAATGGTTATCTTTTATATCTTCTTCTAAATCATCAAAAGCATCCATGATATAAATAAATTTTCCAAGAAAAAATCCAAGGCGTCTAAGTGTGCTTTCCCATTGATCTTTTTTATAGACAAAAAGTTCTTCCATAAGTTCACCAAAACAGCCCGATACATTATCTAAATCAGAAGAACCTTCTAACTCATATTCCCTCAACTGATTTAAGCACCTTTGAATTGCTTTTGATTGTCTTTTATATTTAGTAATAACCTTTTTGACTTTTCTTCGCAATACAGCACTGCCCATAAAGCCTGCAATGCTTTTCTCATCCTGCCAATCATCTAAAAAATGATAATAAGTTAAAATAAGATTCATATCAGAAGCATATTCAGAAATTTCGTTTTGCAACATGTCATGTTTCTTAACAGGATGAACTAAACAGTGATGTCTGGATTGTTTGGTTTCACTTTCATAAAGAGAGGTTAATAATACAATTAAAAAAGTCATGTCATAAGTTAGCGTCAACTGACCGCTAAATCCATAATTGTCTTTTAAAGTTTTACAAAGACCACAATAATAAGCTTTATATTTGTAGAAGTCCTTAACTTTTAATTCAGGCTTATAAATAGTTACATATCCAAACATAAAAATTCCTCTCTTATAAAAATAACTTAAAAGGATTATACTACAATAATTATATTTTTACCATTAATATTTTATTAAAAAATTATTAGGAAGTATAAAAGTCAAACTTTAGAGACAGTTATTAGTATAACTTTTTAAACTGATTTGAAATACTAATACTAGTTTTATTTGATCCTTTTTTTAAGATATGGTATACTATCCAAGAAGATTTTAAAATATTAATAAGGAGACTAATATGGGCGGAATATTTGGCGTAGCATCAAAAACCAACTGCATAGACGATTTATTTTTTGGAGTAGATTATCATTCACATCTCGGTACAAGAAGAGGAGGTATGGCGGTATATGGTGAAAACGGATTTGAAAGGGCAATCCACAACATTGAAAATTCTCCATTTCGTACAAAATTTGAAAAGGATGTCAATGAACTAAAAGGAAACCTTGGTATTGGGTGTATTTCAGATTATGAACCGCAGCCACTGTTAGTACATTCCCATTTAGGAAGTTTTGCTATAACAACCGTAGGAAGGATAAATAACATTGAAGAACTAGTTGAAAAATCCTTTGAAAGCGGACATACTCATTTTTTGGAAATGAGTGGCGGAAACATTAACCCTACGGAATTAGTTACAGCTCTTATAAATAGAAAGAGTACAATTTTAGAAGGAATTAAATATGTACAAGAAGTTGTAAAAGGTTCTATGTCAATATTAATATTGACTTCTAGTGGTATCTATGCTGCTAGGGACAGATTAGGAAGAACACCTTTAGTAGTTGGAAAAAGAGAAGATGCATTTTGTGTAGCCTTTGAGAATTTTTCCTATATTAATTTGGGTTATGTAGATTACAAAGAATTAGGTCCATCAGAAATAGTATATATTACTCCTGAATCTGTAGAAGTATTGAGTGAAGCGAAAGAGGAGATGAAGATATGTTCTTTCCTTTGGATATATTATGGATATCCTACATCTACATATGAGGGTGTAAACGTTGAAAAGATGAGATATGATTGTGGAGCAATGTTGGCTAAAAGGGATGATGTATCACCTGATATAGTGGCAGGAGTTCCAGACTCAGGGATTGCTCATGCAATTGGATATGCTAATCAATCCAAAGTTCCATTTGCAAGGCCATTTATAAAATATACTCCAACATGGCCGAGGTCATTTATGCCTGCAAATCAAAATCAGAGAAGCCTTATTGCTAAAATGAAGTTAATACCTGTTGATACATTAATCAGAGATAAAAAACTTTTGCTAATTGATGATTCAATTGTAAGGGGAACTCAGCTAAGGGAAACTACTGAATTTTTATATCAAAGCGGTGCAAAAGAAGTTCACATAAGACCAGCGTGTCCTCCATTACTATTTGGATGCAAGTATCTTAATTTCTCCCGATCCAATTCTGAGATGGATTTGATAACGAGAAGAATTATTAAAGAAAGAGAAGGAGAGAATATAGAAAATATTGAGGATTATACCAATCCAGATAGCAAAAATTATGATGAAATGGTACAAGCAATCTGCAAAGAATTAAAATTTACTTCTCTAAAATATCACAGATTAGATGATATGATTAAGGCAATTGGAATCTCACCATGTAAGTTATGTACTTACTGTTGGGATGGAAAGTCGGAGTAACATGAAAATATGTAATATCCATATTATGGCATTTTTAAAATTAAAATGAAAAGCCCCAACTATGCGTTAAAGGTTAATTTATCGAATAGTTGGGGCTTTTTTTGCCTTAAAATCAAGGAATTCATCTTTTTCAATTCATGGTATTTCTAACATATTATGGATTATATCATATTTGAAAAAATAAATCAAGTATAAAAATTCGTCGAACAGCTAAAAAACAATCAATTATCTAAATAATATATTTATAAAAATAAATTTTTAAAAGTAAACTATTCGATAAATTAACCTTTTGCGAATAGTAGAGTGTATATTTTAATTAATAAATATATTTAATATTATGCAATATTATTTGTGAAAAGTCAATAGGATAATAATGGAATAGGAGGAAAAAGCCATGAAATATCATAGATACTATAAAAGTCTGTAAGGTTTTAAGCTGTGATTTGGTAAAATAAATTTTTAAATTAAGTAACTGAAAAAAATTAAATAGGAGAGTGTTGATTTATGAAGAGAAAAGGTTTAAAAAGAATAAGCGTATTTATGATTTTGTCAATGATTATAACTCAGCTTAATATTTTTTCTGTTTTGGGTTTGGACATAGGCAATAATATTACTGTCTTTGCAGCAACTAAAACAGAAAAAGTAAGAATTAATAAAAGTACAATTAGTTTAAAAGTTGGAGGCACACAAAAATTAAAAGTCACAATTACTCCGGCTTCATCAAAATCAAAAATAACTTGGTCATCAAGTAATAAGAAAGTAGCAGTGGTTACTTCTTCGGGAATAGTAAAAGCCATGGGAACAGGAAATGCAATAATAACTGCTAAAACATCCAAGGGAATAAAAGCTGTTTGTAAAATTAGCGTACAAAAGGCTGATGTAAAAGCTACAAAGATTACAGTTTCTAAAAAAGAGATTAGTTTGGATATTGATACCGAGGATTATATCCTTAAAGCTGTAATTTCACCAGATAACACAACTAATAAAAAGGTAACATGGTCTTCAAGTAATGAAGATATTGTATATGTAGATGATAGAGGTAAACTGTATCTGATGGATGTTGGTAGTGCAGTAATTACTGCTAAGACTTCAAATGGTAAGAAGGCAAATGTAGAAGTTAATGTTACAATGACAGATAATGAGATTAAATCAATTCAATTACCACAATCTAAAACAATTATAGAAGACAATGAATTACAATTAAATGTTTTGATAAATCCAGAGGGAATAAGTTTAGATGAATTAATCTGGTCTTCTAATAATAAAGAAGTTGCAGAAGTAGATCAAAACGGTTTAGTTACTGCTAATTCTACAGGGGTTGCAACAATTAAAGTTGAAAGCAGTAATGGTATTTATGCAGAATGTGAAATTATTGTTGAATCAGGATATGATGTAGAATATGTAACAGAGCCGTCTACAGAATATGTAACCGAACCAGTAACAGAGCCAGCAACGGAACCAGTGACAATTCCTGTAATCCAAGTTCCAACACAACCAGTAACTCCAGCCCCAACAGCTCCAGTTGTAATTGTAGAAACTCCAGTAAGGACAACTCCAAGTGAAGGTACGTATAAGATAGTATTATATGGAACAAATAATGTCTTTAATGTATACAATAATGACACAAAAAATGGAACAAAGGTAATTTCATTTGAATGGCATGATGCTAATAATGAAATATGGAGAATTAGTCATGCAGGTTCTCAAAAATTATATTTCACACCTCAATCAGCTACAGATAAAGTGCTGGATGTAATGAGGGAAAATAATTCTTGGAATGGAGCATTAAAGGAAGGCTGTTATGCTGATATTTATGATAAAAACGATCCTCAAGCACAGGAATTTTATATGGATAAATTTAACGACGGAAGTTTTGTTATTAGATTAGCATCAAATAGTGCTCTTGTGTTACAGGCTAAGTCAACATCATCCAATACGGAAATAGTTTTAGCTAAGTATGATGTAAATAATAGATTGCAAAGATGGGGAATTGAAAGCACTTCAGTAACGCAAAGCATATCAAATGATAATGCAGCACCTAATCTATACTCAAATTCTTATGGTGCGTCTGTAAATCCATTTTCAAGTGTAAATCTTTATGGACAATGTACTTGGTATGCTTGGGGGAGAGCAAATGAAGTTAAAGGCTTATCATTGCCTTGCAGAGGTGATGCAAAAACGTGGTTAGATACTGCAAAAAGTAAGGGGTATTCAACCGGTCAAACTCCAAAGAAAAATTCAATAGCTGTATGGTCTAATAATAGTTATGGTCATGTTGCTTATGTTGAAAAAGTAGAGGGAGGTAATGTAACAATTACAGAATCTAATTGGGGAAAGGTAACATATAATTATCAAAATTTTGAGAATGGAATCCAGTATTATAGTGGATATTCAACTTTGTCAGAAAGTAGTATGAGAACTAGACTAGGTACTTTACTTGGATATATTTATTTAGAATAACAAAAGCAGATTGAAAAGCGGTTATCACTGCAAAAAACGAAAGGAAAATACAATGAAAAATAAAAAAATAAGATAGTTACGAGTCAATACGCAGGAAGTTCATTAAATGCAAATGCGGTAAATGAAATAGTAGCACATCAAGAATAACTTTTATTAAATATTAATAAATTTTAGTATACACATAGAAAGAAAGCTAAATAATTATTATCCAATTATATAGCTTTCTTTATTCAAAATAAAAGACGTAATTAACCAATTAAAAATATACAAAACACATTTAAAATACGGAGGAATAATTAATGAACGAAAACGATTACTATGAATGGCTAACCGACTATGGGAATTCAAGCTACAATATATTCGACCAATTTTCAAGCATATTTAGTGGAATACATGATTACTTAATTGGAATTTCAATAATAATTGCTCTAATGGGTCTTGCAATATGCTTTTTCGGCTATAAGATACAAAAAGTCTACATATCTTTCATAACAGGAATTGAATTTGGAATAATAGGATATGCCGTAATTAATAACTTATCTAACAATAGTGGAATATCCTTAATCATTGCAATAATTCTAGCAATATTAGGATTTGTTGTAGGGTTTAAATTCTTTAAAGCAGCAATTGTATTATCCATAGGAATAACAGGGTTTTTTATAGGATATCAAATAACTATGTTGCTAATAAAAGGAGACTCACAAGAAATAGTATCAAAAATCATATCAATTTTAGTTGGATTAGTAATAGGAGCAGCACTGGCATGGCTTATACACAAAATATTTAGACCTTTAATGATTGGGATATCATCCATTACAGGTGCTTTTATGTCAGCACCATTCTTATGCCTGATATTTACAGATAAGATAAATTCTACTTGGTTTATCCTTGCAATAATCCTATCAGTAGTTGGAATAATATTTCAATTAAAAACATCAGAAAAAAAATTAAATGAAATATTTAAATTACCATCGAATGTTACCAATACTAATAATAACGAAGACAGTAACTTAAAAGATAAAATACTAGAAAAAGATAAAATAAAAAATGTACAAAGCAGAACATTAAACATTTTAAACCAAAAGTTAGTCCTACCAATCGAATATCCAAACAGTCAATTCTACTTTCTCGGAGGTGCAATACTATCAATTCTTGGGTTTACAAAGGTATATATTCTAATTGATAAAATTGAAGTGCTACTTTTTGCTGTAATATTGACATTAATTTTTTCTATGTATATGAAAGTAAACCTAAATACAATGATTTTAAATTCAGTATGTGCAGTATTTTTAATAATATGTGCATTTGGGCTAATATCAGCAGTACTTAAAAGTGGAAGTATATATCCTATATTATACAATAGTGGAATGGGATTAGCAGTTTTTTCACTTTGGATGGGTATGCTAAAAAAATTAAAATCAGATTTATGGTATACAATTGCAACAGGAATACTAGGAGCATATTTCTTATTACTTGCAGTTAGCTCAAGCTTTAATTTTATTTCATTAGGTGGAATTGTTGCATTATTGCCTTTTGTTATTCCATATGTTAAAAAAATGATGAATAATAAGGCTGTAACAAATAAGAATGATAGTGATCAGGAGGAAAAAGAATCTTTTAATGAAGAGACAAGTTCGAAAGAATCACCTTCTGAAGTTGAAGAAGAATATGTTGAATAAAACCCTGAGTACTGTCATTGCATCATAGGATAGGGAATTGCATTCTTTGCTCAGTTTAATGATGTTTATAGGCATCTAATTTACTTTTTTGGAGGCCACTGAAAAAGTCCTTGATTTAGGTTGTGTAAATTTTTCAGATTAATATGAGTGTATATATATCCAATTGTTTGCCTTACCCTCCTTCAGCATGTTTTTTACAAGCCTTTGCAAGCAAAGTCTTGACAAAACATAAATGCTTCGTCGGCCGGTCTGCACAATTGGATATATATACACTCATATTAATCTGAAAAATTAATTTACCGTATTGAAAGAACTTTTTCAGTGGCCTCCAAAAAGATAAGAGTCTCTTTTAGAGGCAGATGACAGTGGTGCTTGCGATGACCGCCTTTTAGGCGTGCAAGTAATAAGCCCTTATAGGGCTAATTTCAAACCACCGCTTGAAGTGGTGGCCATGACTGAATAGTCATATTGTACTACTTGGAATTATATTAAAGCTATGTTATAATCACCACAAAATGGGAGAGATTAATTGAGGGGCAAACTTATTGAAAGATAAGGACGCAAAGCTAGAAACCTAATCAGTGGTGTTGTTTATATAATTTGTCTGAAGGTAGTTCGGTTGCAAATAAAGGCATATTTATTATGCTTTATTTTGCAACCCTTTTTTGCGTAGATAAATAAAAATTCAGGATTATATTTATATATATCCTTTTAAAATAGATAAGATAGATAAAGTTTATGACTAAATTACGGGAGGAAATATTAATGAGAAAATCAAGGAAATTTATAGCAATTGTTATGGCAATTACCATTTTGATCACATCCTTTTCTGGTCCGGTATATGCAGAGGGAAATTTTAATCAAGGATTAGAAAGTGGGCAGGAAACGGTACTTTTAGATGAAAAAGGCGAGGATTTATTATCAGATCAGGCTTTAAATAATGATTCATTAGAAGAAATACCTGATGAAACTAAAGAGATTGTACCAGATATCATATGTGAAGTGGAGGAACTTAGAGGAGAAAATTATAAACAATTTTTACTAAGTGATGAATCCTATATGATCGCTATGTATAATGAACCAATTCATCAAGAACAGGATGGCGTTTGGAAAGACATTGACAATAGTTTAACTATTAGCACAGCAAAAGAAAGTGAAGATTTTGAAGGGCTTGAAAACAAAAA
>JAVBPB010000063.1:0-3571 GCA_031549965.1 Mobilisporobacter sp.
CTTATTTTGGTTATGGAAGTTCTTAGACCATATTGTTTGGAGACAGTTGCTAAGCAAGCGGCTCCACAGTCCGTAATATCATGTTGTTTGACACAATAATATTTCTTTGGCATTTTGTTCCCTCTTCAGTACTCTTTAAATAAACTTTAATTTGGCATATACATTTTTACGGATCATCTTTCTCATCCTGCTCAATCTAAATTGCTTTTATTACTTTGACATTCCCGAAAAAATTTTTAATTTATTCATCTTCATCCCTCATTTTAACCCCCTCAATTTTTACATTTTTATTTTAGCATTATTTAATATACTTTCAATGGGTTGGTGCTATTTGGTAAAATTGCGTGCTATTTTGTACTTTTTCAAAACAAATACTTGTTTAATTATTATTTTACGCCATTAAACAGTTGAGTTATTATAAAAAATATATATTCTATTAGTCACATATTGGTCACATTGCCTTACTATTATAATTTTATTCTCATCTACAAACACGGTCCATACCATAATGGTCTTATAATTTGAAACACTTCTTGGTAACAAAAAGCACCCTTACCCAAAATAAGAGCTACATTTTTCGATGAAGTTGTCAAGGGTTTTGATAAAAGAGGAACGATTTTAATAGAAAAGAACAAGTGCTGCATAGCTCTTTCCATAATTAGAATGGTATATATACGATAGAAATAATATTTGCTTTTGAAAAGAAAATCATCCAAGCTTTCCTGTTTATCTTTTTTCATTTTTCTCCAATTTGCTATATATAACTTTTTTCTTCCTGGTAAAATTATCCAGAATTTCTAATATAAAGATACATAAGAACAATATATATAATAATTGGGCTGAAAAATCTTATTTCATTAATCATACTTTTTTCCCTTCCTCTAAAAGATACTTTTGTTAAAGCAACTCTTATTGCATTCTTTTTATGATCAACAAGAGTTGCCTTTCAAAATGAAATCAGGAGAACCTGAAATTGCATTCCTAATTGCCTCATATACGTTAGCCAAACAACTTCTCTTTAACAGATGCAAGGACACTATCTATTTTGACTGAAACCATTTGAAATATGCTATCTCCGCCAAAAATTTTCATATCTTCCTCACAATTCAACTCTACAAACAATTCCTCATTATAAATTTCCTTATTACTACTCATTTTAAATTCTCCTCACCAAATAATTTTTTAGGTATAACTCCTTATTGATTTATGGTAAAATTGTAATACTAACTATACACATACATCCGAAAGAAATTACATCCATTATAATTTTATTCATTCTTTTATACAGTTTCAATAGCTTGGTGCTATTTGGTAGAATTATGTGTTAATTGGTAAATAAAAAAGATGTTTTAATTACAAAACATCTCCTTTGCATTACTGCCGAGTATACCTACAAACAAAACAAGGAGGATTTTCTATGAATTTCTCTATCTCTATTTTTAATATAATTTATAACTTAATTCCTTTTTTTACTCTTATCATGTATTTTGATTATTTTTTCGAAGTAAAAATAAAAGGTTCTGCTTATAAGAAAATATATGCTAGTGCAATTATGTTTTGGATTCTTGTTTCTCTTCTTGACCCTGATCTTCCAGGCGCAATTTTAATTTTACTGCCGTTTATATTTGTAATACTTATATATTCTGATACTATTGTTAAAAAAGTTTTATATTTTGTTATGTATAATCTCTTTTTATATGTTCCCTTTGGCATAATATACTTTATTTTCTCTTTTTTATTAGATCGAAAATCTCTAAACGCAAATACTTCCTATCGTGATCTTAAAACCATGATGTGCTGCTTAATTATGTTTATATCCTTTAGTATTATATTTAATAATAAAAAAATCAGAAAAACCAAATTAAATAACCCCTATCAGGTTCAACTTTATGGTTCCTTACTATTAATTGTATTTTCACTTTTAATACTAGTTTGTGCTTATGTCTCCGATTCCATTCGCTTTTCCGTTGAAGCCGCAATATATATATCCTATTTTGTAAATATAATTTTAATTATTATCCTTCTATCACTATTTAACAATGTTATAGCGTACCTTCAGGATAGCGCACATAAACAGGCTCAGCTAAAAGAATATGAAACAAAACTCTCTTATTATAATAATGTCTCGGATAACCTCAAACAGCTCCATTCCCTACGGCATGATTTCAAAAATCACCTTAACGTCATCGGTGGTCGTATTACAAATGGAGAAACGGAAAAAGCACTGGAATACATTTTCTCTATTGCTGAAATCACTGGTGAATCAGAAAATTTAGTAACGTCACCTAACGAAACAATTTCCGCCATTTTAAATGCAAAAAAAATTGAATGTGATAATCTTACAGTTATGTTTGATTATTCATTCAACTTTCATGATATTTATAATTTAACTGACATGGAACTAATCATTATATTGGGCAATATTTTGGATAATGCCATCTGTGCCGCTGTGGAAGTCCAACCGCCAGACCGGAATATCTCTTTGTCCATCACTCAGTCAAATTCTCTCTTAAACATTGTTTGTATCAATTCTATGGTAAATAAACCTGTTGAAAAAAACGGAAAACTTATTACGACAAAAAAGGATTCTAACGGCCATGGTTTGGGTCTGACAAACGTAATAGAGACCGTAGAAAAACATAATGGTGAAGTTCATTATTCCTACACAGAGAATATTTTTACCATTGATATACTTATTCCCAATTATATTCCTTAGCATCATTAAAATACCCTTAGGTTAGATTTTTAACCTAGGGGTATATGACCTTTTCATAAAAAGAAATAAACCCTGTAAATGTTCTTTTACGAAAAGTGGAATCCTTCATTTAATAATGTAGCCATTTTTAATGCTAATTTTTCACCTTTTTTATTATTTCTAATAAAGGTCAGTGCATCCTTACCTTTTTGAAGCAATACTATAATTTCTGACTCCTCATCTTCCCTTACTTCTAAATAATAATATGCTCATGCCCAATAGATATCGGACATAATTCTGGTAACGTCATCTATGTACTCAAGTATCTTCTCTACAGGAGCATGTGTCGTATCTTCTCGCTCCTCTTTCAATCGTTCTTTCAGCAATACCGTTTCATCCTCGCTGAAATATTTGGGAATAAAATCACTTTTGTCCAGCAAGGCCACCAGGCAAAGGGTTGCATCCGTTATGCGATTACTTTTGAAAAACTCCATACGAATGTTTTCAATGACTTCCCTCACCATTCCTGGCTTTGGTGCGTACTTGATTTCTTTAGAAAACAACTCTGTAGGAATTTCACTTGCATACCCAGCTGCTGCGAGAGAATTCCCAATTGAAGAAAGTAATTCATCTATTGTCCACTCACGGAAACTTGAAGGTAAATGTGTCTTGGATGCATACATATCCACAGTACGCAATGCATCCTCTGATTTGAAAAACGCAATTGTTTCATAGACCGGTTTTAAGTACGTCAAACTATCATCAAAAGGTTTAACAACCGAAAGTCTATTTTCTTCCTCCCAAGCAACGTAACCACGGCTAACAAGTTCCGTAATCGCCCCCATTGCCGTACAGGCGGCAACATTTACCCCCTTT
>JAVBPB010000038.1:0-3016 GCA_031549965.1 Mobilisporobacter sp.
TATTCCCTCAGAAAAACATTATAATTTATGAAAAAATCATTATAAGCCATGGAAATGAGACTATGATGCTTTTTCATAGGCTCATTGGAATGTTTGGCTTATCTGATTTTTTCATAAATTATAATGTTTTTCTGAGGGGGGCGGTATCTAACTGGCAATGCGTTCGTTACACAAAAACCTTAAGTTAACGACATTGAGCGTCCGTTTATTAGTAAAGTCTCCTTAATAAATAAATTTAAACTCTACCCCCGGATAATAATGTTTAAGCACCTCTTCGTAACTTTTTCCAAGATCAAGCATTGCCTTCACACCATTTTGGCTCATACCAACACCGTGACCATAACCTCCCCCAATGATAGTAACAGATTTAGTCTCCTTATCCCTTCTGGTAATAAAATAAGCACTTGGAAGTATTTGAAAGTTACTGCTTACCGAATTATCCTGTCTGATAATTTCGTCATATAAAGGTGCAAAAAGAAGCCTTATGTTGTACTCGCTCTTTACCTTAATGGTAGCCTTTGAACCTTGAATAACCATTTCTTTAACAATTCCGCTGATACCTCTTTTGCTTACCCAAAATGATTCCACATCTCCAATGGTTTTTATTGGGATACTTGAATAACTATTTTTTTCTTCATCATAGGTTAAAATAAGTTCCTCATCAGCATTGTATCTGCTTTCTAATACTTTATCTATTGATTTTTTTAAATTTTCTAAACTTATTGTTGTTTTCCATCTGTACCATGAATAATCCTTTTCATAAGAATTACGGTCGTTGTTTGTAATGAATTTTTCAAATGATTCCTCATTGGATAGCTGCATGTTTTCAGAATCAACCTTATCAGCACCTTCCTCTTGTAATCCCCCCAAAAGATAATCGGGAGTATTTTCCATATTCAGCCACACATCAGAAGCATCCGAGGTATATCCGCATGAAGTAGAAAAATAATATGCCGTTATAGTTTCATCATTATAGGCTAAAACATTTCCATATGTATCCTTTACTGCTAAAATTGAGGATTCATTTTCTTCAACATTATTATATACCTGACTATTGGTACTGTCGTCAACATTTGCACCGTATGAACTGTACAAATTGGCAGATAATTGATTATATGCATAGCTTCTTGCACATATCGCCTGCACTTTAAGGGCGTCTAATCCAAATGAAGTAGGCATTTCACTTGGTATTACCGCATATAGATATTCTTCAATTGAAAGTTCATTAACAATTAATATACCTTCATCTGACGAAGTTAATTCTATAGTTCCCCTATATTTTGGATTGCCACATGTTCTTTCTAAATTTTGTATTTGAATTTTGCCTGAATCAGATGATGATACAATTCTAATTCTTCCTTCTTTCAAAATGCCACTGTCAGGTTTTAATGTTACTTCTTCATTAGCCTTATAAGATTTTTTCTTTCCGTTATAGAATATATTAAAGGGTTTGTCTGATGTAAGGGTAACTTTTTCGTGATAACTGCTTTTGTAGTCTTTTGTTTTAATTAATACTCTGATGTTTTTTGCCTTAATAGGTTCTTTAATAAGAGCTGCACATATTTTATCATTTTCAACTACAAAATCCACATTAGAATAACCTACTAAAATACTTGAGGTTTTTTCCATTTCAAGTTCATTATACAATTTATATATTTTAAAATTATCAGAAATATTTACTTTTCCGTATTTTTCTACTTCTATGTAAGAAGATGTTGTTGCTAAAACCTTGCCATTAATTATATTTGGCTTAATATTTATCTTTTCTACTTTTTTATCAGACAATGTCAAATCACTTACCACATTACCTATATCCTCTGATAACTGATTTTTAGCATAATAAGAGCGATAGTATCCATTAATAAAAACTTTTATCTCTTTGTCTTTATTTTCAATTACCCACACATTTTTTATAGTAGGATTTTGACTAACTATACTGTCAACATAAATAATTTCATTATCTCTTACCAGTGCTTTTATAACGAAATCCAAGTTTCCATCCATAGCCAGTCCTTCAAAATAATAATTACCACTATCAGTAACCATCTGCCATGGAACTAAATTAGACATATTGGCAGGAGTTCCTATAACAACTAAATCTTTATAGGAAATCTTATTATTTTGGTTGTTATTTTCTAAAATATTATTATATATTTCTCTCCATTCTTCAATTGAAACCTTAGAACTGTCTTTTTTTTCTGAAATATTAAAGCTTAGCATGTCTTTATTAACTTTAAAATAATCTATTATTTTATTTAAAGTTAAAAAATCTAAATCCTCTAATGGTTTAAACTCCTCTTGGTCTTTATCTAAATATCCGCTTGTATATGCAGCATTTACATATTTATAATACCATTCAAACTCGTCCATATCTTAAGACGTAATAACTTTTGGCATGTTTATGCACTCTGTTTTTGAATATTCAATAAGACTTAATTCTTTTACAACTAAGGCTTTAGTTATTGAAATAATATTTTCTTCAATAATATCCTCAGTATCGTTATCTCCAGAACTGTTTTTAATGAAAATTATTAATATAATAAGCAAACACATAAAAATCAGCATTATTTTTTTCTTCATTTTGTTCTCTCCTAACAATCTTTGCTTTTGAATTATTACATAACCTATTATATTATGTCAATACCTTATTTATGATTAAATTTACAAAACAAGCATGTATTTGTTAATTGTTGTTAATTATTCTAATTGATTCTTCAAATTATTTTGTGTCCATTTTAAAATTATTCTTATTAATAGTCAATGTTTTTATTATAAGCCATGGAAATGAGACGAGGCCACTGAAAAAGTCCTTTCAACACGGTAAATTAATTTTTTAGATGAATATGAGTGTATATATATCCAATTGTGCAGACCCATTGGTTCGGCAGATGTTTTGTCTTTTAAAACATCGAGAGAACGGCCGACGAAGCGTTTATGTTTTGTCAAGACTTTGCTTGCAAAGGCTTGTAAAAAACATGCTGAAGGAGGGCAAGGCAAACAATTGGATATATATACA
>JAVBPB010000013.1:0-27675 GCA_031549965.1 Mobilisporobacter sp.
GCTTGTAAAAAACATGCTGAAGGAGGGTAAGGCAAACAATTGGATATATATAAATTCATATTTATCTGAAATAATTCGATAATCTAAATTAAGCAATTTTAAGAGGTTAACCTTAACTAGGTTGTAAATTGAAACATAAAAACCTTAAGTCAGCGACATTGGCTGTGAATAGTAACTAAGTCAAACATTTTTCATAAAAAAAATTAAAAAACCACTTGACAAAATAAATAGATAGTGATATGTTATTTACATAAAGATATTAGCACTCTATCACAGTGAGTGCTAACAAAAAACTAATGAGTTAAGTCTTACTATAAATAAAAAGGAAGTGACTTAGTGGAGTTAGATGATAGAAAAGTAAAAATACTTCAAGCAATTATACGTAATTATTTAGAAACTGGTGAACCAGTGGGCTCAAGAACTATTTCAAAGTACACTGACTTAAAATTAAGTTCTGCTACAATTAGGAATGAAATGGCTGATTTAGAGGAACTTGGTTATATAATTCAACCTCACACCTCAGCTGGTAGGATTCCATCAGATAAAGGATATAGATTATATGTAGATACGATGATGGAAGCAAAAGTTCAACAAGTGCAGCAAATGAACGAATTATTAATTCAAAAGGCAGACAAACTTGAGATAATTTTAAAGCAAGTGGCAAAGCTCTTAGCAACAAACACTAATTACGCCACAATGGTTACAGGTCCTCAATACAAAAATACAAAAATAAAATTTATTCAGTTATCCCAGGTTGATAATGAACAACTCTTAGCAGTAATTGTAGTAGATGGTAATCTTTTGAAAAATAAGATTATAAAAACAAAAGAACCATTAGATAGTGAAACACTATTAAAACTTAATATATTACTTAATAGTTCTTTACAAGGATTATGCATACAAGAAATTAATCTGGATATCATTCAAAAGATGAAATTACAGGCAGGTGTTTATAGTAATATCGTAAGTGATGTTTTAGATGCAGTTGCAGAAGCTATACAAGAAGAAGATGATCTGGAAGTGTATACAAGTGGAGCTACTAACATTCTTAAATATCCTGAGCTAAGTGATAAAGAAAGAGCTACAGAATTAATATATACTTTGGAAGAAAAACAGCAGCTTGCTAATATTTTAAGTGATTCACAAGAACTTGATGAGCATAACAAAATTCAAGTGTATATTGGCAGTGAAAGTCCTGTTAAAAACATGCAAGATTGCAGTGTAGTCACAGCCACATATGAATTAGAAAAAGGTGTGCACAGCACCATAGGGATTATTGGACCAAAGAGGATGGACTATGAAAAGGTGGTAAATACTTTACAAGGTTTAATGGTACAATTAGATGAAATCTTTAAGAAGACATAGGGAAAGGTGAGAGTTAAGTGATAAAAGATAATAATGAGGAATTAGAAGAAGATTTAACAAAAGATTCGTGTGATCAAACTGATGAACAACAAGAAGAAATAATATCTAACGATAATCTGGAAGAAGATACTTTAGAGAATCCAGAGCCTAAGAAAAAATCAGCTTTTGGGAAAAAAGACAAGAAAGATAAAAAGGATACTCAGATTGAAGAGTTAACTGATAGACTAAAAAGAACAATGGCTGAATTTGATAATTTCAGAAAAAGAACTGAAAAAGAAAAGTCTCAAATGTATGAAATTGGTGCAAGAGATATAGTTGAAAAAATACTTCCTGTAATTGATAATTTTGAAAGAGGATTAAATTCAATTACAGATGAAGAAAAAGAAACCCCATTTGCACAAGGTGTAGACAGGATATATAAGCAACTATTAACAACCCTTGAAGATGCAGGGGTAAAGCAAATTGAGGCACTTAATAAGCCATTTGATTTAAACTTTCATAATGCAGTAATGCATATTGAAGATGAGAGTTTAGAAGAAAATATTGTAATAGAAGAATTTCAAAAAGGATACATTTATAGAGAGACAGTAATTCGTCACAGTATGGTAAAAGTAGCAAATTAATATATAGGAGGAAAATATCATGGGAAAAATAATAGGAATAGACTTAGGAACTACAAATTCATGCGTAGCTGTTATGGAAGGTGGAAAACCAGTTGTAATAGCTAATACAGAAGGTGCAAGAACAACTCCATCTGTTGTTGCATTTACTAAAACAGGAGAAAGATTAGTTGGTGAGCCAGCAAAAAGACAGGCAGTTACTAACTCAGATAAAACTATTGGATCTATTAAGAGACATATGGGTACTGACTTTAGAGTAGCAATTGATGATAAAAAATATTCACCTCAAGAGATTTCTGCTATGACACTTCAAAAACTTAAAACGGACGCAGAAAGTTATTTGGGAGAAAAAGTAACAGAAGCAGTTATTACTGTACCAGCATATTTTAACGATGCACAAAGACAGGCAACAAAGGATGCAGGTAAAATTGCAGGGCTTGATGTAAAAAGAATTATAAACGAACCAACAGCAGCAGCACTTGCATATGGTCTTGATAATGAACATGAACAAAAGATTATGGTATACGATTTAGGTGGTGGTACATTCGACGTATCAATCATTGAAATTGGTGATGGAGTAATTGAAGTTTTAGCAACATCAGGTGATAACAGACTTGGTGGAGATGATTTTGACGATAAAATTACAAGATATATGATAGATGAATTTAAAAAGGCAGAAGGTGTTGACTTATCTACTGATAAGATGGCTCTTCAAAGATTAAAAGAAGCTGCTGAAAAAGCTAAAAAGGAATTATCTTCAGCAACAACTACTAACATTAACTTGCCATTCATTACAGCTACTAATGAAGGTCCAAAACACTTTGATTTAAACCTTACAAGAGCAAAATTTGATGAATTAACACATGATTTAGTAGAAAGAACTGCAATTCCAGTTCAAAATGCACTTAAAGATGCAGGAGTAAGTTCTTCAGAACTTGCAAAAGTATTATTAGTTGGTGGTTCAACACGTATACCGGCAGTTCAAGATAAAGTAAAACAATTAACAGGAAAAGAAGCTTCAAAAACACTTAATCCAGATGAATGTGTTGCTATAGGTGCATCAATTCAGGGAGGTAAACTTGCAGGAGATGCAGGTGCAGGCGAAATCTTACTTCTTGACGTAACTCCATTATCACTTAGTATTGAAACAATGGGTGGTGTTGCAACAAGACTTATTGAAAGAAATACAACAATACCTACTAAGAAGAGCCAAGTTTTCTCAACAGCAGCAGATAATCAATCAGCAGTTGATATTAATGTAGTTCAGGGTGAAAGACAATTTGCTAAAGATAACAAGAGCCTTGGTCAATTTAGATTAGATGGTATTCCACCAGCAAGAAGAGGTGTTCCACAAATCGAAGTTACATTTGATATTGATGCTAATGGTATCGTTAATGTATCAGCTAAAGATTTAGGAACAGGAAGAGAACAACACATTACAATCACAGCAGGTTCAAACCTTTCTGACGCTGATATTGATAAGGCAGTAAAAGAAGCAGCAGAATATGAAGCACAAGACAGAAAACGTAAAGAAGCGGTAGAAGTACGTAATGATGCAGATTCAATGGTATTCCAAACTGAAAAGGCTTTACAAGAAGTTGGAGATAAAATAGATGCTTCAGACAAATCAAAAGTTGAAGAAGAACTTAAAAGATTAAAAGAATTAATAGAAAAATCTAATCCAGAAGTTATGTCAGAAGGTGAAGTAGAAGATATTAAAGCTGCTAAAGAAAAACTAATGGAAAGCTCACAAGCATTATTTGCTAAAGTTTATGAACAGGCACAAGGTGGTGGAGCTTCTGCTTCTTCAAATGCAGGACCAGAACCTGATGTATATCAAGCAGATGATGTAGTTGATGGAGATTATAGAGAAGTTTAAAAAACTATTGACTAACAAACGAATATTGAGTAAAATAGAATGGGCTGTCTGTCATACATAGGCAGCCTATTTGTTAATTGAAAGGTGATAATATGGCAGATAAGAGAGATTATTATGAGGTTCTCGGTGTATCAAAATCAGCAGATGACGCAGAAATAAAAAAAGCATATAGACAACTGGCAAAGAAATATCATCCAGATACAAATACAGGTGATGCAAATGCAGAAGCTAAATTTAAAGAAGCATCAGAAGCATATGCAATACTAAGCGACTCTGAAAAGAGAAGACAATATGACCAATTTGGTCACGCTGCCTTTGATGGCGGTGCCGGCGGTGGTGGATTCGACTTTAGCAACATGGGTGACATGGGGGATATTTTTGGAGACATCTTTGGAGATTTTTTTGGTGGCGGAAGAAGTTCAAGAAGAGCAAGTAGTGGCCCAATGAAAGGTGCTAACTTAAGAACAAGTATTAGAATTACATTTGAAGAAGCAGTTTTTGGTATTGAAAAAGAGATTGAACTTTCACTTAAAGATGAATGTAATGAATGTCACGGTACGGGAGCTAAAAAAGGTACACAAGCACAAACTTGTTCAAAATGTGGAGGAAAAGGTCAGGTTGTTTACACTCAGCAATCTTTATTTGGTATGGTTAGAAATGTTCAGCCATGTCCAGATTGTAGAGGAACAGGTAAAATAGTAAAAGAAAAATGTCCGGATTGTTATGGCTCTGGATTTATAAGCAATAAAAAGAAGATAAAAGTTGCAGTACCAGCAGGAATTGATAACGGTCAAAGTATCAGAATAAGAGAAAAAGGTGAACCAGGTTCTAATGGAGGAGAAAGAGGAGATTTATTAGTTGAGGTAGTTGTAAGCAGACATCCAATACTTCAAAGACAAGAATATGATATTTTTTCTACAGTACCTATTTCGTTTGTTCAGGCAGCTATTGGTGGTGACGTAAGAATTAACACTGTAGATGGAGATGTAATTTATACCGTAAAAGAGGGAACACAAACAGATACTAAGGTAAGATTAAAAGGTAAAGGTGTACCTACACTTCGTAACAAAGCAGTAAGAGGTGATCACTACGTAACTTTAGTAGTTCAAGTTCCAGAAAAATTAACAAGTGAACAAAAAGATTTACTTAGAAAGTTTGATGATTCTGTAAATGGAAGAGAATCCCAAACAGATAGCCAGACAACTGAGCAATCAAACGAGTCAACTGATAAAAAAGAAAAAGGTAAAAGAAAAGGCCCTAAGAAACTTTGGTAAAAATTTTGAGCACTAATAATTAAAATAAATGAATTGAGGGATTTATTTGAAATGGACAAAACTAACACTCACCACAACTTCTGAAGCAATAGATTCAGTAAGTTATATGCTAGGTGAGCTTGGAATTGAAGGAATTGAAATTTCTGATAATGTACCGCTATCTGAAATTGACAGGCAAAAAATGTTTATTGATATATTACCTGAAATAAATGAAAATGATGAAACTGCAAAAATCAGTTTCTATATCGATAGCGAAGAAAATCAATATGAATTAATGGATAAAATTAACAAAGAATTAGATGAACTATCTGATTTTATGAATCTTGGTCAAAGAACAATAGAAATTTCAACAACAGAGGATACAGATTGGGTAGATAATTGGAAACAATACTTCAAACCATTTCGATTAAATGAAAACATAGTTATAAAGCCTACTTGGGAAAATTTCGAAAAAGAATTTGACGAAGATATTATTATTGAAATTGATCCTGGAACAGCGTTTGGAACAGGTTCCCATGAAACCACAAAATTATGTATTTCGGCATTAAAAGAATATATAAATCCAGATACAAAACTTTTGGATGTAGGATGCGGAAGTGGAATACTTTCAATAATTGGATTAAAATTAGGAGCTGCTTTAGCCGTTGGAATTGATGTAGATCCAATTGCACAAAAAGTAAGCAACGAAAATGCATCAATAAATAGCATTACATCAGAGGATTTTACCTGTTTATTAGGTGATATTATTTCAGATGAAGAGTTGCAAAATGAAACAGGACTAGAGACTTTTGACTTAATAGTTGCAAATATTTTAGCTGACGTAATAATTCCATTATCTAAAGTTATTGGTAAAAATCTTAAGAAAAATGGTATATTTGTTAGTTCAGGAATAATAAACACTAAAAAAGATAGTGTAAAAAAAGCATTATTAGACAATGGTTGGCAAATAGTTAAAATTAATGAAATGAATGATTGGGTTTCAATTATTGCTAAAAAATTATAATATTTTGCAAGTAAAGGAAGAATTATGCATCGTTTTTTTGTAAATGAAGATCAAATTAATAACAATCAAGTTTTTATCACAGGAATTGATGTAAATCATATTAAAAACGTGTTAAGAATGAAAATAGATGATAAAATTGTAATTAGTAATGGACAAGGAAGAGAGTTCTATTGTATAATAAATAAAATAGACAATTCCATCGTTGTAGCAAGTATTGTAAAAGAAGATATAATGAATACTGAACTTGGAGCAAGGATCTATCTTTTTCAAGGACTTCCTAAATCAGATAAGATGGAACTTATAATACAAAAAGCTGTGGAGCTTGGAGTTTATGAAATTATACCTGTTGAAACAAGTAGAACCATAGTTAAACTTGATGACAAAAAAGAAGCTAAAAAGCTTGAAAGATGGATGGGAATATGCCAAAGTGCAGCCAAACAGTCCAATAGAGAATTTGTTCCAAGTGTAACTAAAACCTTATCATTTGCAAAAGCAATTGCCTATGCCAGTCAATTAGAGTGTAATATTATTCCTTACGAATTGGAAAAGACAATGACCAAAACAAAAGAAATTATTGATAATATACATACACGTAAATCAATTGGGATATTTATTGGGCCGGAAGGTGGTTTTGACGAAAAGGAGATTGAATTGGCGTTAAGTAATGGTATAACACCAATTTCATTAGGTAGGAGAATTCTTAGAACAGAAACAGCCGGCTTATCTATTTTATCAGTTATAATGTACCAATTGGAGGCGAAATATTATGGCATCTAATATACTTGTTGTGGATGATGCAACATTTGCAAGACTTTTAATAAAGAAAATAATAAAAGATGTAGGGATGAGTGAAATAGTTTATGAAGCAAGTAATGGATATGATGCTATTAAGTTATCAAAGGAATACCAGCCCATTATTATTTTTCTTGACATAACAATGCCTGGTTTGGATGGCATAGAAGCACTTCCTGAAATACTTAAAGAGAGCCCTGATTCAAAGGTAATTATGTGTTCCTCAGTGGGTCAGTATGGAGCTGTAGTTCAGGCTTTTAAATTAGGAGCATTCGATTTTATTGTAAAGCCACTGGAAAAAGACAGAGTAATTAAGGCTATTCAAAGAGCAACGAAAGAACGATTTTAATTATGCTGATTTTTAACAAGAGGTTTCTTTTGGTGCCTCTTGTTATTTTGATGTTTGGGGGATTTTATTGGAGTGGTTATCGTTAGTGGACGCTGACGGACGCTTTGCCTTGGGGGTATGCCATGAGAGTATAATTAAAAAGTCCTTTTAGGTTGTGGGAATTTTTCAGATGAATATGAATGTATAATTATTTAATTGTTTGCCTTACCCTCCTTCGGCATATTTTTTACAAGCCTTTGCTAATAAAAATTTTGCAAGCAAATTTTTTATTAGCAAAGTCTTATAAAAAATATAAACGCCTCCTCGGCCGGTCTGCACAATTAAATAATTATACATTCATATTCATCTGAAAAATTAATTTACTGTATCGAATGGACTTTTTAATTATCCTCCATGGAAATGAAGTTTTTGAGGCAAAGCTGGGTATCCAAAAATATTGCGTTACTTGTGGATTAGACTTCAATGTATTCCGTGTTTTGCTTTATAGACGGAGTCTTTTTAGATATAGTTTTAATGTATAAAAATTGAATATTATGATTTTATCCTATGTTTTGTAGAGCTATAAACGGTAATATTTTTATACCGATGAAAATTATATATGTGCATTAACATAAATAAAAGCTTTGAATAGCCAGCTTTGCCTCAATACCTAAATCTCCCTCTGAGTCTTTATATATGTTCTTTAAAAATGCCTTACGGATCATGGAAAGGAGACTATACCATCATGTCAGCCTTCTGATATGATGGTTGTATATAGGCTCATTGGAATGTTTGACCGTCGGCATTTTTAAAGAACATATCTAAAGACTTAGAGGGTCAAAGACTACAAGGCAAAGCGTCAGTCTAGGAAAAAAATAAATTATGTAACTACAAGGAACCATAGATCTTAAGAAAAATAAAAACATGGAGTATTTTATGAATGTATATTTTGATAATTCTGCAACAACGAGGGCATATGATGAAGTAGTGCAGATAATGGTTAAAACTTTACAAAATGATTATGGGAATCCATCTTCAATGCATATTAAAGGGCTTATGGCAGAAAATTATATTAAGGATTCAAGGCAGGTTGTTGCTGATAGTTTAAAGGTGCAACCTAAGGAGATTTATTTTACTTCAGGTGGAACTGAGGCTAATAATATTGCAATTCTTGGTGGAGCTAGGGCGATGAATCGGATTGGGAATCATGTTATAACTACTAAGATTGAACATCCTTCCGTATATGAGCCAATGAAAGCATTGGAGAAGGAAGGATTTGTAGTAGATTATCTATCAGTAGATAAAAATGGATTAGTGGATTTAGAAGAGTTAGAAAATTTGGTTAATGAGAATACGGTTTTGGTGTCTACTATGTATGTAAATAATGAAATTGGGGCAGTTCAAGCTGTAGAAGCAATTTCAAAAATTGTTAAAGAGAAGAATAGAAGGGCATTATATCATGTGGATGGTATACAGGCATATGGAAAATATATCATTCGTCCTAATCAAATGGGAATTGATTTGTTGTCTGTTAGTGGTCATAAAATTCATGGACCTAAGGGAGTTGGAGCAATTTATATTAAGGATAGAGTTAACGTAAAGCCTATTGTGTTTGGCGGTGGACAAGAAAAAGAAATTCGTCAGGGAACGGAAAATGTTTCAGGAATTGCAGGATTTGGCATGGCTGCAAAAATAATATATACTCAACTTGCTGATAAGGTTTTAGTATTATATGAGATTAGAAAATATTTTATAGATGAAATTATGAAAATTGATGATGTTGTAATAAATGGATTAACTGATGATAGGAATGCTCCTCATATTGTAAGTGTAAGCTTTATGGATATTAGAAGTGAGGTGTTATTACATGCATTGGAGGAAAAAGGAGTATATGTATCATCTGGTTCGGCATGTGCTTCAAATAAGCCACAGGTAAGTAAAACACTAAAGGCTATAGGGGTGGATGATAAATTATTGGATTCTACAATTAGATTTAGTTTTTCTTTTGAAACTACGAAAGAAGAAATTAATTATTGTATACGGGAACTTAAAGAAATTGTACCAAGTTTAAGACGCTTTGTTAGAAAATAAAAATATGGAGGAATTAAATTGAAATTTGAAGCATTTTTAATTAAATATGGTGAGATTGGTATTAAGGGAAAAAATAGGTATATATTTGAAAATGCCTTAATAGATCAGATAAAATATTCTCTAAGAAATCATGGGAGGTTTCACGTAGTAAGGGAACAAGGGAGAATTGTTGTAAAAGCTTTATCTGATTATGAATATGATGATGTAACTGAGGCATTACAAAGTGTATTTGGAATTGTGTCTATATGTCCGGTGTTAGTAAAAGAAAATAATGATTGGGATAACTTAACTAAAGCTGTAGGAGAATATATTGAAAGTGTTTATGAGGATAAAAACTTTTCTTTTAAGGTAGCGGCAAAAAGATCAGATAAATCCTACAAAATGACCTCACCAGAGATAGTAATTGAAATGGGTGCATATATATTAGAACAATTCCCAACTTTAAGTGTAGATATTCATAATCCACAAGTTTATATAACGGTGGAATTAAGAACTAAAGTATATATATATTCTAAAGTTATAAAAGGTGCAGGTGGTTTACCTGTTGGTACTAATGGTAAGGCTATGGTCTTATTGTCAGGGGGAATAGACAGTCCTGTGGCAGGATATATGATAGCAAAAAGAGGAGTAGTTCTTGAAGCTGTATATTTTCATGCTCCGCCATATACAAGTGAAAGAGCAAAACAAAAAGTTGCTGATTTGGCAAAATTAGTATCAAAATATTCGGGGCCAATTAATCTCCATGTAATTAATTTTACCGATATACAATTATATATCTACGAAAAATGTCCTCACGAAGAATTGACAATTATAATGAGAAGATATATGATGAAAATAGCAGAGCGTATAGCAGGGGAAAATGGCTGTGAAGCATTAGTTACAGGAGAAAGCATTGGACAAGTAGCAAGTCAGACCATGCAAGGATTAGCAGCAACAAATGAAGTATGTACAAAACCTGTATTTAGACCTTTAATAGGATTTGATAAACAAGAAATAATTGACATTGCAAATAAAATAAATACATTTGAAACCTCCATTTTGCCATATGAAGATTGTTGTACTATATTTGTAGCAAAACATCCTGTTACAAAGCCAAATATCAAAAAAATAAAATTATCGGAAAAAAATCTTAGTGAAAAAATAGATGAATTAGTTGAAAAAGCTTTTGAAACTAAAGAACTTATAAGAATTGAATAGAATAACTTATCTAGTAGTAAGATTCTTACTACTAGATTTTACGTATAAATAATATGATTATTCAACGATGTAAGGTGCTAATGCTGCTATTATGTCGTCAACTTTTTCTCCGCTATGAACATTCAAATCAATAGGTTTTGAAAGATCTAAGCTAAAGATACCCATAATTGATTTTGCATCAATCACATATCTTCCAGATACTAAATCAAAATCTGTTTCAAATTTGCTGATTTCATTTACAAAAGCTTTTACCTTATCAATTGAATTTAAAGATATTTTAACTGTTTTCATTTTCAGTCCTCCTTTATTAGTATATGTATATAGTACATTTTAGTGGAAAAAAAGTCAATATACAAAGTAAATAAAAAATAACCTATAATAAAAGTCATATTGTACTAAACAAGCTATAAAAATTTGAGTATAATATTTTTTTATGTTTTAAATGACGGGAATTATAATTTTGGAATTTTTTGGGTGATATATAATGATGTTTTTCCCTTATAGACTGTCTACGCCCCAAGATGTGAAACATCTGACTTTGAAAAGACAGAAAGTTGAAAACATTCCAATTGGCCTATGAAAAGACCATAGCAATAATCAGGTGAAATGCTAAAATAGTCGGCAAAATTCCAGATATAAATTCTATCTAAAAGCCACTAAGGCAAAAGACAAATAGACAAGAAAGGAAAATCAATGAATAACAATAAAACAGTAGCATTCTTAACACTAGGTTGTAAAGTAAACAGTTATGAAACAGAAGCCATCAAGCAAATGTTTATAGATGAAGGATATAACGTTGTAAATTTTAATGAAAAAGCAGACATTTATATTGTAAATACATGTACAGTTACAAATATTGCAGACCGCAAGTCAAGACAAATGCTTCATAGAGCAAAAAAAATATCAGAAAATTCAATTGTAGTTGCAGTTGGTTGCTATGTTCAGGCGGCAAAGGATATTTTAGACAAGGATGACAAAATTGATATAGTAATAGGCAATAATAAGAAAAAAGATATAGTAAACATTATTAATGAATATAATATGGATAAGAAAAGAAAAAATGTAATATTAGATATTGATAATGAACATGAATATGAATCTTTGGCGATAGATAATATGTCAGAAAAAACAAGGGCATATATAAAAATTCAAGATGGATGTAATCAATTTTGCTCATATTGCATTATACCTTATGCAAGAGGACGCTCAAGAAGCAGAGAAGCGGCTGATATTTATTCTGAAATAGAAAGGCTTGTCGAAAAAGGTTATAAAGAGGTGGTTTTAACTGGAATACATCTTTCATCATACGGACTTGATTTAGATAGCAAAATATCATATAACAAAGAACTCAATCCGGGTAAGCATTTATTGGAACTAATAGATGGAATATCAAAATATAAAGAGATTAAAAGAATAAGGCTTGGTTCACTTGAACCTAGAATTATCACTGAAGAATTCGTTAAAAGACTTGTAGAAAATGAAAAAGTATGTCCCCATTTCCATCTTTCATTGCAAAGCGGATGCGATCAAACTCTTACAAGAATGAATAGACAATATACTTCCAGGGAATACTTAAGTAAATGTGAGCTAATTAGAAAACATTTTATTAATCCCTCAATAACAACTGATATTATAGTGGGATTTCCAGGTGAAACCGATGAGGAATTTGATCAAACCTATGAATTCATTAAAAAAATTAATTTTTATGAAACACATATATTTCAATATTCAAAAAGAGAAAATACAAAAGCAGCCACAATGGAAAATCAAATTAGCAAAAATACAATGAATGTACGGAGCAAAAAATTGATGGAATTGAATACTATTCAAAGAGATAATTTTTTACTTAATTTCACAGAAAGTAATATACAAGAAATATTATTGGAAGAATCAATTATAATAGATGGTAAAGAATATTGGATAGGGCATAATGAAAGATATATTAAATTCGCTGTGAAATCAGAAAATTTAAATTGTAATAAAATTGTTTTAGTCAAGAACATTAAAAAACTCACAGATGAAATTCTTGTAGGGGAAATAGTAAATAATGATTGAATTTTTTGGCAATTTGTATTAATATATAAATATAATAACTTAAGAGGACGTGAGAATATAGGTATGCAGGATATGGGAAATACACAATACTTCAAGGTTCCAAAAGAACCAGACTTAATAGTTAGCGATGTAATAGAACGAGTTTATGAAGCACTTGCTGAAAAAGGATATAATCCGGTTAATCAAATTGTAGGTTATGTTATGTCAGGAGATCCTACATATATAACTAGTTTTAATAATGCAAGAAGCCTCATTATGAAAGTAGAAAGAGATGAGATTTTAGAAGAATTATTAAGAGATTACATTGAAAGACATTTTAAATAATTACATAATTTAAGACTATGGAGGAATTCAATGAGAATAATGGGCTTAGATTATGGTGCATTTACAGTGGGTGTATCTATAAGTGATCCTTTAGAATTGACAGCACAAGGAATTGAGATTATCAGGCGAAAACATGAGAATAAACTTCGCCAAACTTTAGCTAGATTAGAAGAACTTATTAAAGAATATGAAATAGGATTAATTGTTTTGGGGTATCCTAAAAATATGAATAATACTATAGGTGAAAGAGCAAATAAAAGCGAAGAGTTTGGTGAAATGTTAAAAAAGCGAACAGGGCTTATGGTAATATTATGGGACGAAAGACTAACGACAGTATCTGCTTTAAACACGCTTATTGAAGGTGATGTTAGGAGAGAAGATAGGGCTGAGTTTGTGGATAAGGTAGCTGCTGTATTAATATTGCAAGGATATTTAGATTATAAAAAGAATAATATTTTATAAATATACAGCTATAAAAGTAATGAACGAAGGAGATAACTTTAATGGATTCCAAACAAGAAAAGGTATCATTTACTTTTACAGATACTAATGAAAACACAGAATTTTATGTAATAGAACAGACAAAGCTAAATGGTGTGAATTATTTGCTAGTTACAGAATCAAATGAGGAAGAAGCAGAGGCATTTATACTAAAACAAGTAACCCCAGAAGAGGAAGAAAATGTTATATACAATGTAGTGGAAGATGATTTAGAATTAGAAAATATAGCTAAAATATTTGGAGAACTATTAGAAGATATTGATATAGAACTATAAAGTTAAAGTGCAGAATTATTAGAAATTATACAAACTGAAGAAATTAATTAATTTCCTGGGTATAGCTTTATTAAGTTATGCCTTGGTGCTAGGTTTGCAATTAAAATATTAAAAGAGGGTGATAATTTGCCTAAAGTGAAAGATAAATTTAGAGAACTGCTAAAAAATAATGGCTTAAAAGTGACTTCCCAGCGAGTTGCAATATTAGAAGCACTTGAAAGCAGACCTGATACTCATTTAACAGCAGAAGAAATATTTGAATATGTTAAGGCATCACACCCTGAAATTGGATTGGCAACCGTATATAGAACAATACAGGTTCTATCAGAGCTTAATCTTATTGATAAACTTAATTTAGATGATGGATACACTCGTTATGAAATTGGAAAAGATGAATCGGAACATCATCATCATCATTTAATATGCACAAAATGTGGTGTAGTATTAAAGTTTGAAGATGATTTACTTGAGAATTTGGAACAAAGGATAAAAGAAACCATGGATTTTGAAATAGTTAATCATGAGGTAAAGTTATTTGGATGTTGCTCGAATTGTAAATCAAATGAAAATTAGTATTTTGTTAATAGAACATATAATCTAGTAATAATGCACTGATACATAAACTTGAATTTAATTCAAGAAATAAAATGGAGGTGCAATTTATTGAAAAATGAAAAGAACTCACGAGTGAAAATAATACCACTTGGGGGATTAGAACAAATTGGAATGAACATTACAGCATTTGAATATGAGGACAGCATAATAGTAGTAGACTGCGGTCTTTCTTTTCCGGAAGATGAAATGCTTGGTATTGATTTGGTAATACCAGATGTCACATATCTTAAAGAAAATGCTTCAAAAGTCAAAGGAGTAGTAATTACTCATGCACATGAAGATCATATTGGCGGTTTACCATATGTACTAAAAGAAATTAATATGCCTATATATGCTACTAAATTAACAGTAGGAATCATTGAAAACAAACTAAGAGAGCATAATCTTTTAAAAACTACTAAAAGAAAAATAATTAAACATGGGCAATCAATTAATCTTGGATGTTTTAGAATTGAATTTATAAGAATTAATCATAGTATAGCAGATGCAACTGCACTTGCAATTTTTTCACCGGCTGGAATTATTGTGCATACCGGCGACTTTAAAGTTGATTATACACCAGTATTTGGAGATGTTATTGATTTACAAAGATTTGGAGAACTAGGGAAAAAAGGAGTTTTAGCTCTTTTATGTGATAGTACTAATGTGGAGAGGCCAGGCTTTACAATGTCCGAACGGACTGTAGGAAAGTCTTTTGATAATATATTTTCTGAAAACAAAAACAGCAGAATTATTGTTGCAACCTTTGCTTCTAATGTAGACAGGGTACAGCAGATTATTAATTCAGCACATAAGTATGATAGAAAAGTAGTAATTGAGGGAAGAAGCATGGTAAATATTATAACGACAGCTTCAGAACTTGGCTACATTACAATACCTGAAAATACTCTTATTGAAATAGAGCAAATGAAAAATTATACTGACGACAGATTAGTATTAATAACTACAGGAAGTCAGGGAGAGGCTATGGCAGCCCTTTCAAGAATGGCGGCTTCAATTCACAGAAAAATATCAATAAAACCAGGCGATACAGTGATTTTTAGTTCTACACCTATACCTGGTAATGAAAAAGCAGTATCAAAAGTAATCAACGAACTGGCAATGAAGGGAGCAAAGGTTATCTTTCAAGACACCCATGTATCTGGTCATGCCTGCCAGGAAGAAATTAAACTCATTTATGCCCTTACAAAACCAAAATACTCTGTACCAGTTCACGGTGAATACAGACATTTAATAAAACATGCTGAATTAGCACAAAGCATGGGTATAGATAAAGATAATATATTTGTAATGTCTTCAGGTGAAGTATTAGAACTTTCAGAAGACTTCGGTAAAGTTACAGGCAGGGTACATGCTCAGGGAATCTTAGTAGATGGTCTTGGGGTTGGTGATGTTGGCAATATTGTTTTAAGGGATCGTCAACACCTGTCAGAAAATGGTTTATTAGTTGTAGTTATAACATTAGAAAAATTCAGCAATCAATTAATTGCCGGACCAGATATTGTATCCAGAGGATTTGTATACGTAAGAGAATCAGAAACTTTAATGGATGATGTAAGAAATGTTGTAAATAATTCTTTAGACAATTGCTTAAACCGAAATGTTACAGATTGGGGAAAAATTAAAAATGAAATAAAAGATTCTTTAGGAGAATTTTTATGGAAACAAACCAAGAGAAATCCAATGATTTTACCAATTATTGTAGAAGTCTAAAAAAAATTTACACGGAGGTGACAACTTATGAAAAATATTGAATACCAAACGATGATGATTGTAAGAGAGATAAAAAAAAGTAATGAATATAATCAATATCATAGGTTGAAATCAAAACTATCCAAAGATCCTGATTTATATAAGAAGATGAATGAATTTAGAAAACGAAGTTTAGAGTTTCAACTAAGAAGCGATGGAGAACCTTATGAGGAATCAATTTCATTAAGAACTGAATTTGAAAATATACTAAGCAATCCAATAGTAAATGAATTTATGGTTTCAGAGCAAAGATTATGTAATATGATGAGAAACATTAATAACAGTTTAGTTAAAGCTATTGACATGGATGTAGAGTTTTTAAATTAACGATAAGATGGAGACATGACTATGACCGCAAGAAATACTAAAACGAGAGTAGCACTTAAAATTATTTCAGCAACATTACAGTTATTATTTAACATAATAATCTACGTTGTAATAATTATGGCATTATTTAAATTTGGTACAATGGCCTATAATTTTACCTATCAGATTTTTGGAGAGGTAAGTGTATCAGAGTCTCCGGGAAAAGATATAACCTTACAAATAAAAAAAGGTGAATCATCTCAAACAATTGCCCACAAATTAGAGCTTAGCAATGTTATCGTAGATGAATATTCATTCTTAGTAAAGCTTAAGTTGTCAAAAACTGTAATAATGCCAGGAGAGTATGTACTAAACAATTCAATGGACTATAATGAAATTATTGATATTATTTCAAGTAAACAATAGGGTTTTATAAGTTGTTTTTTAAGTAGTATTGAAAGTGACGCTTTGCATTTAGTCTTTCTACTCCCCAAGATGTGAATCATTAGGCTTTGAAAAGACAGAAGTGCCAAACATTCCAATGAGCCTATGAAAAAACCATAGTCTCATTTCCATGGCACTTAATGCCTTTTTAAAGCCTAATGATTCACATCTTGGGGAGATTTTTTTTTAGAGCAAAGCTGATATTCAAAAAGTCATTTAATATTAATCAAAAACAAAAAAGATAAAAGTTTAAAAAGGAGAAAAACATGTTCATAGATGAAAGACTTGCATCCTTCATAAGCTCATTAGAGGTGGATAAACCAGAAATAATAAGAACAATTGAAAAACAATCCATAGAGGACAATGTCCCTATTGTAAAGCCAGACACCCAGTCATTGCTTAGATTTTTAATAACACTTCTAAAACCCCTAAAAATCTTAGAGGTAGGAACAGCAGTAGGTTTTTCATCAATATTTATGAGTGAGTATATGCCTAAAGAGGGAAAAATTGTAACAATTGAAAAGATGCCAGAAAGAATTGAGAAGGCTTTAGATAACTTTAAGGTAGCAGATTGTGAGAAGAGAATTAAACTTATAGAAGGAGATGCAATAGAAATTTTAAAAGATTTGGAGGATAAGTTTGATTTTATATTTATGGATGCAGCAAAAGGACAATATATAAATTTTTTACCAGAAATAATGAGACTCTTGGGAAAGAATGGTATATTAGTCTCTGATAATGTGCTACAAGATGGAGATGTTATAGAATCTCGGTATGGTATAACAAGAAGGAATAGAACAATTCATAGCAGAATGAGAGAATATTTATGGACGCTTAAACATCATGAGGAACTAGAAACAGTGATATTGCCTATTGGTGATGGCGTTACTTTAAGTACAAGAAAGAGTTGTGGAATATGAGGAATACAGAATTATTAATACCAGCTAGTAACCTGGAAGTTCTAAAGGTTGCAGTTAAATATGGAGCAGATGCAGTTTATATTGGCGGAGATATGTATGGGCTTAGGGCTAAGGCTAAGAATTTTTCCCTTGAGGATATGAAAGAAGGGGTTAAGTTTGCTCATGAGCATGGGGTTAAGGTGTATGTTACAGCGAATATAACAGCTCATAATAGAGATATGAAAGGGATAAGAGAGTATTTTGAACAACTTAGTATTGTTATGCCAGATGCACTTATTATATCTGATCCCGGTGTCTTTGATATAGCTAAAGATGTAGTTCCTGATATTGAAAGACATATTAGTACTCAGGCTAATAGCACCAATTATATGACATACAAATTTTGGTGGGAACAGGGAGCTAAAAGAGTTGTTTCTGCAAGAGAATTAACTCTTGAGGAAATTATGGAGATTAGAAAGAATATACCAGATGAAATGGAAATTGAATCCTTTGTACATGGGGCAATGTGTATCTCCTATTCAGGAAGGTGTTTACTTAGTAATTATTTTACAGGTAGGGATGCTAATCTTGGAGCATGTACTCATCCTTGCAGGTGGAAGTATTATGTTAGTGAAGAAACTAGAAAAGGCGAATATTTACCAGTGTTTGAGAATGAAAGAGGAACTTATATATTTAATTCTAAGGATTTATGTATGATTGAATATATTCCTGAGCTACTGGAGGCTGGTATAGATAGCTTTAAGATTGAAGGAAGAATGAAAACAGCTCTTTATGTTGCAGTTGTGGCAAGAACATATAGAAAGGCAATAGATGATTGTAAAAAAGATCCAAAAATTTACAGAAATAATCTGCCGTATTATAGAGAAGAAATTGCTAAGTGTACCTATAGGCAGTATACCACAGGGTTCTTTTTTGGAGCGACAGATTATAATTCACAAATATATGATAGCAACACTTATGTTAAGGAATATGTTTATCTTGGAGTTATAGGTGCAAAGAATGAATTTGGTTATGAAATTGAGCAAAGAAATAAATTTAATTTAGGTGATGTAATAGAGGTTATGAAGAAAAATGGAGAAAATGTTAGTGCAACAGTAATAGGAATAAGAGATGAAGACGGAAATAGTGTGGAATCGGCTCCTCATCCTAAACAGAAGCTATTTATTGATTTAGGAATAGAATTAGATGAGTTTGATATATTGCGAAGAAAAGAAGAATAGAACAAAATTAAGGAATATAAAATTCAAGGGTACAAAAAAGTGTGCATCTTAAAGAAAAAATGCACACTTTTAATATTAATTATTCTTTTGTTTCGTCAGTTGCTTCATCTGAAGCATCGTCACTTTCTTCATCGTAAAAATCGTCATCAAAGTCGTCGTCAAAATCATCATCAAAATCTTCAAGATAATCAGGAGTAAAATACTTATATATCGCATATGCAATTCCAGCTATGGCAACAACAGCACCTACAACTACAAATATGCATAATACAGTATTCTTTTTCTTTTCTTCAACTTCTTTTTTGTGTAATAAATCATTTAGTTTAGCAACGTTTAGTAATTCTTCTAATTTGCTATTCATAAAAACACATCCTTTCGTAAATAATGCTACATATATTATATCATTATTATTTCCATTTTACCATAAATTTATAAAATTTAATAAAATTATTTTAAATTTATTTTTATATTAGTATTACTATCTGGTTGATTGTGTATTATACTAACTTAATTTTTTTAAATTAGCAAAAGATGCAAACATTTTCTTAACTCCAACATTATTAAAAGATACTGTAACCTCAAAATCTTTTCCGCCAGAGGTTATATCAGTAACTAATCCAACTCCAAATTTCAAGTGCTTAACCGTATCTCCGACTTCATAATCAAGTTTGCTTAAAGTTGGGGTTGAAAACTGCTTGGTTTGATAAGGAATTTGGTTATTAAATACAGGTTTATCGTCAGTAAATGATAAAGTTGACATGTTTTTTTGGGTTTTTATATTACCATTAAGGCCTAAAAGGAGATTTTTTGGAATCTCTTTAATAAAACGAGAAAGCATATTTATTTGTGTTTCACCTCTGATCATACGCCTTTTTGCAGCTGTTAGAGTAAGCCGTTCCCTTGCCCTTGTAATTCCAACGTAGCAAAGTCTTCGTTCTTCTTCTAATTCCTCAAGTTCTCCGGATTTAATAGTCATATAACTTGGAAATATACCATCCTCCATACCACTTATATATACAAAAGGAAATTCAAGTCCTTTTGCACTGTGAATGGTCATGAGAACAACGGAATTGTTAGACTCATTAAGATTATCAATATCAGCTACAAGAGCAACATCCTCTAAAAATTCACTAAGTGAAGGGGGCTGCATATTTTCAATTGCGTTATTTTCATATGTAACAATCTTATTTATAAGTTCGTTAATATTTTCTATACGTGATAAGGATTCGTCAGTATTTTCAAGCTCTAATTCTTTAACATATCCTGTAGTTTCTATAATTTCCGTAATCAATTCCTTTAGGCTTATAGAATTTGAGAATACTTTTGTTCTTAATAATCTTATAAAATTAACAAAGGAGATAATTTTTGAAGTAGACTTACCAAGCGTTTGTATATCTTCAGCTTTAGACATAGCTTCATAAAAACTAATATTGTTAAAACTTGCATAACTATCAATTTTTGATATTGTAGTAGCACCAATACCTCTTTTTGGAACATTAATAATACGTTTTATTGCCAAATCGTCCATTCCATTATTAACTGTTTTTAAGTAGGAGAGTAGATCCTTTATTTCTTTACGCTGATAGAAATTAACTCCTCCTACGATTTTATATGGAATACTTTTTAAGACAAACTTTTCTTCAAATACACGGGATTGAGCATTAGTTCTGTAAAGAATTGCAAAATTATTAAATTCTGCACCATCTAAGACCATTTTATCTATTTCATCTACAATTACAGATGCTTCATCATATTCAGAATCCAGGTGTAAAAAATTAATTAAATCTCCGTCATCATTATCAGTCCAAAGAGTTTTATCTTTTCTTCCGGTATTATTTCTGATAACAGTATTTGCTGCATTTAAAATATTTTTTGTTGAGAGGTAGTTTTGTTCTAGTTTAATTACTTTAGCATCAGGATATTCATGTTCAAAATTAAGAATATTAAAGATATTTGCACCTCGAAATTTATAAATAGACTGATCATCATCACCTACTACACAAAGATTTCTATCCCTGCTTGCCAAAATACTAATAAGCTTAAATTGGGCGGTGTTGGTATCTTGATACTCGTCTACCATTATATATTTAAATCTATTTTGATAATATGTAAGTACTTCAGGATAATTTTTAAATAATTCAACAGTTTTTACAATTAAATCATCAAAATCTAATGCATTATTATTTTTAAGTGCTGCTTGATATTCAGTATACACAGATGCGATTCTTTTCATATTAAAATTACCTTGAGCTTTTAATGCATACTCAGTTGAGGATACTAATTCATCCTTTGCTGTGGAAATAGCACTCATAAAGGAACGTTCATTGTAGTTTTTAGTATCAATATTTTGCTTTTTACAAATGTCTTTAATTAGTGTTTTTTGATCATCCGTATCATATATTGTAAAGCTTTTATCATAGCCTAATTTATCTATATCGCGTCTTAAAATTCTAACACAAGTTGAATGAAAGGTAGATACCCAGATATTTTCAGAGCCATAGCCCACTATATTATCAACTCTCTCACGCATTTCTTTAGCAGCTTTATTTGTAAAAGTTAATGCCAAAATGTTCCAAGGATTAACCGAACAATTATCTATTAAATAAGCAATTCTATGGGTTAAAACTCTTGTTTTACCAGAACCAGCACCAGCAAGTATTAAAAGAGGTCCTTGTGTATATTGCACGGCTTCCTTTTGGGCTGGATTTAGTGTATCATAAATGTTCATCACTTTCTCCTAAATTTATTTGATTTTTACGTAAACCAGAGTTTGGTTTAGTAATTGGTAAGCAATTTCGCCAAGTGTAATTGGACCAAAAAATTTCATTATTTTTTTATCTTTAAGATCACCATATAAGAAGTTTAAATAACAGTTGCATGTAAAAGCTAAACCGGAATCATCATGTTCCGAGAGTTTGATATTAAATTCTTTCTCATAATCAGAAACTTCTTTTGAAAAACGATATTTTATATTTTTAAATACAGGGGCATAAAATAAAACCGTTTTGTCAGAAACTTCTTTAATTGAAATGTTTATATCAGCTCCTGCATAATCACCAATAATAGGAAGTTTAGTATTAATTTTATTATCTCTTATAAAATCAGCCAGTATAACCTCTTCACCGTCTATTTTACAATATGAAGTACTAAATCCATCATCATAAAACTCAATTTCGTTTTTATCATTTTGAGGTTCAAAAATATTAACAATACCAACATCAGCTACTTTATCATTAGGTAAACAAATATGCATTACTGTAGCCTTGTCGCTAAAATATTGTTTGGTAAAACCATTAACAGAAAGAGGAACTTGTTCAGGCTTTAATTGATTGCTTCCTGAAACCCATCCCACTATATTTTTAATATACATTTCATCATAATCGGGTGCATTTTTTGAATATGTGCCTAAAATACTACTGTTGTAAGGGATAATAAGTATTGAAAATCCATTACTATACGCATCTTTTGTAATGTTTGATATTGTTGAATCGTCATAATCAATAATCTTGCATTCATAAGGAGTAAAAGTATCCACAAAAAGTAAGTCATGGGAAATTATTCCTCCTGATTCAGAAACAAAATATTCAGTAGTTCCACCAATCCAATTACCTTTTGGTAATTGTCTTAATAAATCTTCATTACCGGCAATATGTAACCAATGACCTTCATTAATAAGAACTGTTACTTCTTGCAAAGTTTTTATCATTTTTCCCATCCTTTCACATTTGTGATATTTTTTCAAAATCAGCAGACATAATAGCACCGTATTTGATTAAGTAAGCATTAATTTCCTTAGTACTTTGTTGTAAGACAACAGAAGATGGATTTTTTAAGTAAAGACAAGATAAACGCTTAATTAACATGCTAAATCCTAATTGATTAAACTTAGGGGGCTGCATAAGTATTTTTTTTACTTGAGATTCGGTTACTGACATATCATCATCCTCCCATTTTTATACATGGTATAACAAAAGGATCAATTTATTATGTTATATCATAATAGAATGAACATATTTTGCCATTTATGTTATAATTATATAACAATACAATGGATAATTCAAGATAATAAACCGATTTAATTTGACATCCTAATTTTACAGTGTTAAAATAATATTAATATTAATTCAAAAGGTAGGTACGCAATATGCAAAAAAAATTTAATTTAGTTATATGTATTATGTTAATGATTTCAATTTCATTTATGTATTCAAAACCAGTTCATGCAGAGGAAAAGGTATTTGTAGCTGGTAATGAACAATCGTTTTTTGAAATTTTATCCTATCAGGCAACAGTACATAATGAAAAAATTGTTATTAATTACTATGGAGATATAGAGGAATTATTTGATTATGAGACTGATTCTAAAAAAATAATGGATATAATTATTAAAAAAATATTTAATACAAACAATCCATATATAATAAATGACTTTGATTATCTATATAATAACTATAAAAATTGTAAAATGTCTTATGCAACTAATGGTAAAAGTACTACATTCACTTTACAAATGGCGTATAATACCACAACTAAGCAAGAGAATAATATTAAAACACAGGTACATGCATATTTAAAAGATAAAAAGATCCACAAGCTTAGTGATTATCAAAAAATTAAAGCAACTCACGATTTTGTAATTAAAAACACATCATATGATCAAACCTATTCAAAATATACAGCTTATAACGCTTTAGTACAAAAATCAGCTGTTTGTCAGGGATATACACTTTTAATGTATTATATGCTGGATGAATTAAATGTTCCAGCAAGAATAATAACTGGTACTGCAAATGAAGGTGCACATTCTTGGCTTATTGTAAAATTAAATAATTATTGGTACAATGTAGATCCAACATGGGATGATCCGATACTTAGTAAAGAGGATAAAAATTATGTTTCATATGCATACTTTTTAAAAACTAATGTAGAAATGACTTCACATATAAGAAATGAAGAATATAATACAAAAGAATTTAATAAATCGTATCCAATGGCGAAGACATCATATAAAGAATCAATGGACAAAGGATATAAAAGTGCAGATACATTGCTATATTATAAGCCGGTTACTTCTCTAACAGCAAGTACTAATACATTAAATTTAGAAAAAGGACAATCAGAATCACTTGGAATTAAAAGAGTACCAAGTGATAGTACTGACAATAGAATCTATTATTTATCAAGTGATACAAGTGTTGCTGTAGTAAATAATAAGGGAGTAGTTGTTGGTAAGAAAAGTGGTAATACAGTAGTTTATGCATATACTCCTACAGGTATTACTAAGGCTATTTCAATAAAGGTTAAGTAAGTGTTTAAGTACTACAGTGAAGTTCTTGGTTAGTTTGAGTTTATTTAATATTTTAATTTAAAAAGCCTATTTCAGATAAGTACATCTGAATAGGCTTTAATTATTAATTAAATTCAAATTTAAATCAAAATATTTCCTTATTTATTTAGAATTTTTATTATTAATGATAGAAATAAATTAAAATTCCTGTAAATATAGCAGTTACTGTAGTAAAAATAAGTGAAAATATAAAAGAAACTCTTATTACTTTTGATTCTGAACCAAGTTTATCAATTGATGCAGCCGCATTTTGTAGTTTAGCAGGTGATATAACGCTTGCCAGTCCACCGCCAAAAGCTAAGGCAGCAGCTATTAAAATAACAGAATCAACATTATAATTTAATTTTGTAGCACTAGATAGTACATATTTTCCAAACATACCTATTGTTGAGGCTTCACTACCAGTTATAAATCCTCCAAGTAGCCCTATAAATGATGCAATATATTGATATACCTCTTTTAGTGTTGTTGCTGAAATAGAAGCAAGAACTTCTACCATACTTGTAACATTGTATTGTTTTGCTACCATGTCATATCCTGATTTTTCCATTATAGAACCAATTGCAAAGAATATAGCGGCTGCAAAAACAGGACGAGGTGCACGTTTTGCCCAAGTTTTTATTGAATCACTAAACATTCCTTTTTTAATTTTTAAAAACGGAAGGGATAAGAATGTACTTACAAAAATCCATGTATAAGCATTCCAGAGTGCTCGAGTGTTAATTGGTGCACCGTCAGCAGTTACGCCTTTGATTGGCAATAGCATTTCTCTGTATAAGAAATCAAAAGATGGTTGTGGAACATTTAATACAATTATTAAGCCGGCTAAAAGTATCCAAGGCATTAAAGCTCTCCATAAAGGCATTTCTTTTTCAAAAGCAATTTCTTCTTTAGTAAGTTTACTTCTGTCAATTACTTTATTACCTGTTACCTTTAAATAAGCAACCATTGCTAAAATTACGATAACTCCGCATATAACACCAGTTAGTGGTACTAAATTATCAATTTTGTTTGTAAAATATGATGTAATTCCAATTACAATACCAGTAATCAATACAGGTACAATACCTTTTTTTACTTCTGCCCATTTGCCAACTATCCAGAGCATAGAAAATCCTATTAACATTGCTACAATAGGTAAAAATAAGCAAAACACGCTACCTACGTCAGACAAAGTTAAAACAGTTCCGCTATCTTTTAAGAATCCGTTAGCAATGTCTACGAATACAACAATCGGTGCACCAAGTAATGCATATGTACATAGTGCATCATATCCAATTGCAGGAAGTGCAATTGCGGTATAGGTAGAATATCCCATAGCAATCAATATTGGAGGAAGTATTGAAACAGGAGTAGCTCCCACTGATACCATAAGAACTCCAAATCCAATATTAATCATCATTATTGAAGCAGCACGGTTCTTTGTTGAAATTGTTTTGATAAAAATAATAATTCGCTTTAATGCACCAGTTTTTTGCATTACAGTAATTTGTAGCAAAGAAGCGGCAACTATTAGTGAAACTGAAAATGATGAAATCAATCCTGCTGCTGAAGAGCGTAATATGACCTCAATACTAGTTTTAAAAAATACAATAGCTATAATCGCTGTTGCAATCCAACCTGCAATTCCAGTGATATCTGCTGGTTTACGAAAAAGTACCAACATTAATACAATCACAACAATTGGAATTAAGGTAAGTAGAAATAAAATCTCCATACTCATTATAATACCTATACCTTTCTTGTTTAATACATTAAAAACACAAACTTATATTACATTGATGCTTCACAACGTTGAATCGGTTGTGCGTTTTATAAAATTATATCACCAATTATTAGAAAAGTCCAGAGATATATTTTTGTTTTTATTTCAATATTTAAACAATTTTTGTATATATTACATAAAGGTATTGTAAATTTCTAAAATTTTTAGTAAAATGTACACAGGAGTTAATTTTGGATATATAGTCAAAGGAACAATTCTGGAATTACCCAACTAAAAAAAAGTATTGGAGGAATAAGTATGAACGTATACACTTCAGAAAAGATTCGCAATGTTGTTATCTTAGGGCACGGTAGCTGTGGCAAGACTACATTAGTCGAGGCCATGGCATATGCAATGGGAATAACAAAACGTCAAGGAAAAGTTGAAGAAGGTAATACAATAAGTGACTATGACAAAGAGGAAATAAAAAGGCTTTTCTCTATTAGCACTACAGTAGTTCCTATTGAATGGGAAGATACTAAAATAAATGTACTTGATACACCAGGATATTTTGATTTTGTTGGAGGTGCGACACGTTCTTAGTTGAAAAGACTAAGCACTATAAAGAAAAGAACGTAAAAAGTTCTTACTAAATATAGTAGAACTAATAAATCTATTAGTCAAATGAGGGCGTAACGTCCCAAAGGGCTAACCCTGATACTCCGAATGGCGTCTTTATAATAAGGTAAAGATGTCATAAGCTCGGTAAAGACGGCTGAGAGTACACCCTAACATTAAGTTGAGGAACAGCGAACCAGAGGTGGTCGAGTGTATGATAGGTCGGGGGTCTATAAAATATCTATGGTTAGAATGTGGTTTGAAGACTACAGACGAAGTTTCGATTGTACAACTCTAAATAACATAAATACAGAAATGTGTTTAAAACAGTGATGTGTTTGAATTTTGGGAAAAGTAAAAATATTTGCTATGAAATTCCTAATCATATTAAAGGTATGATGTTAGTTAAACTAATAAAATTCAGGGTTATAGGAACGACCTAAGGATATATGAGAAGATAATCTATGGTAAGAATGCTAGTAATAGCTGACGAATTGTTGAATTTAAGGGTCTAAACAAAAATAATGTAGAAATGCATTAATCCATAAAAAGGAGGTGTGTGTAGATGAGTAAAATTCTCCGATATGAAAATCTATTTATTATTATAGGTAATAACAAAGCACACAGGTCTATAAACAAGCCTAAGGATTATCGTAAAGATAAGATTTATTGGAACGTGGAAAGCTAAGAATATGGAGGGTCTTATTTACCCGATGAAGTAGTTGTAAGGAAAAGGAATGTTATTAGAAATATTTGGTATAAAGTAATATTGACAAAAGGAAAATATCATATTATTATCATCCTATAGAAAGGAGTGATAATAATATGACCTTAGAATTTGTAAAGCAATATCCCGAAGAAACACTTATTGCAAATTTAATGTGGTACAGTAATGCCACCAAAGATGAGTATAAGCAGTTAAAATGGTTAACTCATAATAAACAATATGAACAATTTTACATTAAAGTAAAAGAAATATTTGAACGGGATGAAAAAGCTGTTTTAGAAAGATTCAATAGATAAAGGAACGAACTTTATTTATTA
>JAVBPB010000087.1:0-4833 GCA_031549965.1 Mobilisporobacter sp.
GGGAAGAAGCTCAAAATGCGCAACGAGAGAATTCGGCTTATTCACCGGGTCATCCTGCGAAATTGGGATAAAATAAATTGATTTAGTGTTTAAAAGCCTTCCTATGTTCTGTGCTGTCGCACCTAATCCGTCATTTGTCGCCGCTCCGATCAGCACCGGCCTTCCTACGCGCAGATGGGACTTTACCGCCATTGTAACAGGGGTAGCTGTGTTTATAAAAGACCAGTAAAGCGATAAACTCCGCTATCTTTGATTTGCATTATACAACTTGTCCTATTCTTTTGCAATATTCTACGTCCATTTCATAATTTTTTTCCTTTCATTCTCATTACATTTTTATAAGGCTCTGCCTTGCAAAAAGCCTTTCATTTGCATGATTGCAACAAAAACCACAAAAATAATACCGTCAAGGGCGCAAAGCGTTTATCTCGACCCTTGACGGTATTATTTTTGTGGTTTATACTCCGTGAGCAAATGAATATATTATATTTCTTTGTCTGTTATCTCTTCTAATATGGCTATTCTTTTTGAAATTCTGGGATGACTTGCTTGCATTCGAGAAATTATGCTCACCTTTTGCCCTAAATTCATTTTTTTTATAATATATAAGGCTTCGATCAATTGGGCTCCATATCCGCATTTAAAAGCAAATTCGTCGGCTTTAAACTCACAACTTCTTTTGTGGGAAGAAAAAATAATAGTTCCTGTAAGCAATATGACAGAAATCCATAATTCAAACATTACTTGCAGAATATTAACAATTGTTTTCATTGCTCTGTCGGGTAATAGCATTGTAAAATATTCAAAGAGCTTCAGTGTTATTTTAAGTAAAATTATTTGTATTGAAAAAATGCCATTTCCAATTATATTAATAATAGTCGCTTTTGTATCTCCATAATAAATATGAGAAATTTCATGAGCCATAATACCTTTTAGTTCCTCTGACGATAATGTATCAATCACTCCTTGTGTTATAGCTAAAGTGCTTTTTCCTATTGCCATTGCATTTACTGTTAGGCTGTCAATAATATGTAGCTTTATTTTAGGTAAGGCAGGATGTAAATATTTTATGTTTTCATATACTTCCTCGAATATAAGGACTAAATATTCTTTTTCCTTTTTTGTTTCTACTGGTCTCGCACCTTCTATAAATTTTAGTATAATTTCGCCTGCCCAAAATGCAATAACTAGAGAAATAAAGTAAAGAAAAAGTATAACAATAGCAGTATCTTCTTCAAACCTTGATTTTAGGGATAAAAAGGATATAAAAAAATAAATAATAAACCAAATAATGTACCAAATATTAGTTTTTATAATTAAAAACAACCTTTTGAATAATTCAAATATTTTCCCCCGATTCATATTTTCCTCCTTAAATTAAAAATGATGTCTTTGCTTAAAAAAGCCGAGACCTCATTCCTTCCTTAAGATATGTATTGCCAATATCTTGACATTTGGAGTGAGACATGGCTTCATAAACATTTATATGCAATATCTCACATAAAAAGAATAGATTATAATTTGTTGTATTTCTAAAAATGACGAATGTTATTGTATACGAATAGAATCAATTATAGATTGGGTTAATTGATTTGCATCATTGATAATATATGCATCGTAACTCCCTAAAATGACTGTATAATATTTCTCACTTACTTTTACGCTTATGCAATATTCATCATTTCCCGAATTACCAACTTTGAGGTATTTTACTGCTTCATATCCATCAATTTTAAATTTTTCGTATTTATATATAGGAGAATCATCACGGTCACGACTGAAATAAAAATCTCCTCCGTTTCTTTCAATCTCATCGTTATAATATCTAACTTTAATATCTTTTAAATATTTTTCTTCCTTTAATCTTAAAAATTGTGCTGTAAAATAATTTGTAATACCTATCGTTTCATGATGTTTGAATTCGCCGGGTATTGTAACAAAGAACTGATTATTAATTGAGTAAATGCTATTATTAAAGTTTTCAAAAGGTTTAAAACTTTTTTCATTACTGGACGAGGAACTAGTTATTGAAGAATTAATTCCTGTTAATTCATTAAGTGAGCCATTTTTAGTTAAAATATATGTACCGTCTTCTGCCACAAATTCAAATTTATCATCCGAAATAAAATTAAATCCCCGACATCTATAATCGGATTCTGTCATTCCTTCACATGTGGTATATAATTCATTGTTGATTAATGCAAATAAGTATCGTGTATTTTCTTCGTTCCATTCATCCTCTATGGATTTCTTACCAGAAAAAAAGAATTCATTGTTTTCCGTAAAGTTCATTTTTATATAATCTTTTATTTTGATAGAATTTTCTTCGGACATGGCAACTCCTACCCATGTGCCATATAATTTTTTATTTTCATTGTTTTTTAAGTATTTTTCAAACCCTTTTTGTGATGAATCACTAGAATTTTCTAATATGCTATCTTTTGAATTCAAACTATTTGTACAACCAACCATAATTCCGACTAAAACTATTAAAATTGTAGTCAAAACAACTTTTTTATTCTTCATGTTTTATCAATTCCTTTATAAAATTATGGATTCAAGCAGTATTAAAAATCTTATTCATCCGTTCCATCAAGGTGCATTTTATAACAGACTATTGTCAAGTCTATAAAGAAATGGTTGAAAATATTTACGAATTCATTAATTTATAAGTTTTTCAAAAGTTATCTTATAATCGTCTATTGTATTATCCCAATATATTTTACTGTTTGGTAGGAGTTGAATTTCACCCCTCCTATTATCATACACTACAGAATCTTTTCTTTCATTGCTGTTATTAGGATATTCATATTCTATATTTTTCAAATTAGTATAGGAGACTATTACTTTATTATCTGCTTTACTGGCAACACCATCCATAGTCCATTCAGCTCCGTCCTTCCAGCTACTAGACCAGTGTACAAGAAAATATAAGTGGTCTCCCTTTTGCGTTATTGTTAATCCTGCTCTGTCATAATCACCAGTACCTCTGTATTCGCCGGCATAGTTTTTAATGTCAGATACTTCCGAAGTATTAGTATCGTTCTCTTTTTCTGGCAATTCATTTTCTTTATACTCCAACGCCATCAAATTAAATCCAAGTCTTGAATTTTCATTTTCTTTAAAAATAGCAATCATATTACATTCATCAAGTATTGTTTTCGGGGTATCATCCCCCATTTCTTGATATATATAAGTAGTCTTTCCAGTAACTTTATAATAACCATTACCTAAATCATAACTTTGTTGAATGTTAGTCTCGTGCCAATATTCAAGTCCATATCCATCCATCACAAATTTTCCATCAATAAAATCAATATGTAAAACATCTTTTCCTCTACTGTTCTCAATATCTTTAAATGAACGTCCCCAAAATTCAAGCATTATCTTTTCGGCAGTGGCTTTATCTAATTCTTGACCTCCTAATAGAGTTTCAAATAATGAAGAAAACAAAATATCTTCTGGAACATTCTCATTCGGTTCAAACTTATATTTAACTATTTTTTTATCCTTTGAAGAATATTGAGCTATCATAAAAGAGTTCAACATTTTTTTCATTTGATTTGATTTGCTAACGGGCAAAGTGACTTCGGTTCCTTGTGAATCTAGAGAATGTTTAGTAGCTTCACTGATGGGTATAAAATTAGTATATATATCCACCTTATCTGTAGAAAGTAATTTATAATCTTGAACATTAATTATAATAGATTGTTGCTGACTAGCATCATTTAAATTAGTAATTGTCATTACATATATTCCATCTTCTATTTTCAAAGACTTTTTATCTGAGTTTATATCTTCATCAAAGACAATACCTTTTGAGTACCTCATATTTGATAAAGTATCTTCTATTTTTAAGTGATAATTATTATGATTCTCACCTATTAAGTCGTAGACTGTTAAAATAAATTCATTTTTTACTGCTCTATAAAAATGGGATGTTACAGTTCCTCCCAATCCAACCGCTTCAAAAGCTTTTGATACTGTTTCTAATTGCTCAGCTGTAATTTCTCCATTTTTATATAATCGACCTGCGGAAAAAATAATAGCATTCCGACAATCTGAAAACGTTGCATCAAATTTTATTGTTAAGAGAGATTTATACCATATTTTTGCCAAGACTGCTGTTTGGTCAATTCGTGTCAATTCGCCTGTATCTTCTCCGCCATTCCACATGAGGTAAGCAACATGAGAAATTATTGTAGAATTTTTATGTTCATCAGTTGATTCATAATCATAGTCTTTGTAGTGTACAGGATTATTGGAATTAGAAGGATTTTTAATATCTCTACTAAAAATTTTCCAATCAACCGCGTATCCTTCAGTGTTATCTTCGACACATTCTCCAAAAATATCACAATATGCTTCAACAAGAGAGGCATTAGAGAGATTTTTACTGTTTTTAAGATATTGGATTACGCCATGACCATATTCATGACCAATTCTATCTGAGAATTTTGAACCTGAATCGTCATCTTCGGCATATCCAACGTCTCCTAAAATTAAGATAAAACTATGTTGAATGGGGTCATAACCTCCTTTTGCGTTATTAACATAACTATCATAAACCTGTTCTTCTTTATGGAGATATTTTACACCAACAAGAACATCAATTTTTGCTGTATCTATATTACCATCAATAAAGTTCATTTTATTATGGAAAAAATTATATGCTTCTGATACATTCGCCATAGCATCCACAGCAGACGGGGGTGGTGTTTCATTTTTATTCCATACTATATCGTCACAATCCCAGTCACATACTAAATAATTTTTATTATTAAGATATTTAATGGTATTAATAGCTTGATAAATAGTGATGTTTTTACTTTC
>JAVBPB010000019.1:0-3726 GCA_031549965.1 Mobilisporobacter sp.
CTTATTTTGGTTATGGAAGTTCTTAGACCATATTGTTTGGAGACAGTTGCTAAGCAAGCGGCTCCACAGTCCGTAATATCATGTTGTTTGACACAATAATATTTCTTTGGCATTTTGTTCCCTCTTCAGTACTCTTTAAATGAACTTTAATTTGACATATACATTTTTACGGATCATCTTTCTCATCCTGCTCAATCTAAATTGCTTTTATTACTTTGACATTCCCGAAAGAATTTTTAATTTATTCATCTTCATCCCTCATTTTAACCCCCTCAATTTTTACATTTTTATTTTAGCATTATTTAATATACTTTCAATGGTTTGGTGCTATTTGGTAAAATTACGTGCTATTTGGTACTTTTTCAAAATAAATACTTGTTTAATTATTATTTTACGCCATCAAACAGTTGAGTTATTATAAAAAAGTAACTATTCAGAACCCCCTAAGGGTTACGTAAATTCTTGATTTATTTCAAATTCCATTTTGAGCTGCTCTCCTCTCTTATTAAAAAACACTTTGATAAGTCTAAGTTAACAAACACCTCTGCTTACTCTATTCACCCTAGTAGCGAAGCTAAAGGATAAAACTGATTACTTAAACTCAATAAAATTATCAATTATATCCTGTTTATATCCATTTGGTAAGATAATTATAATATGATCTTCCTTTTCAATTACTTTTACTGGATTCGTCAGCCACTTACTAATTTTTCTTATATAAACACAGAAAAATTCTTGCAAAAGGATTTTGAATTATATTATTATAACTTTACTATAACGCTTACTAGGCTAAACACTTTATTTGTCACAGCTATTTTGGCAGCTTGAAAACAGCGCGGCAATTACCACCGCAACAACTATAACTGGTCCCCATCCGCCTCAAAACAATCTAAATAACTGAAATCCATTTGTAACTCCTCCTTCTAGCATCAAGCTTTCAATTTTGTTGAGTTCAACAAATCCACTCTTCATTGCTAACTCAATATCCGGCTTTTTCAAAATCGCAAGAATTTGTTGGAACCTTTCTTGTGTGAACTTTCCTTTTTCAGATTTATAGTTTTTTTAGTTTTCTTTTCGTTTAATCACTTATTTCCTCTGCGCTATTCATCCTATTCTGATGCAGATATTTATTTTCTTTAAATACTTTTAGCCTCAAATTATGGTATTCATCTATAAACAACTTATCAAATCCAATTATTCCATTCTTATTATATAATTCAACTAAACACATCTTCCCTGCACTTGTATTTTTTTCTTCAATGAAAATTATATTTGTAATACTGCCATAATTTATAATATACTTTCCACTTATAAACTCGTTATCACCAAAAGCTACAATTGAAGATAAGTACACAGAGTCAGCATACATAATTAGCATTAATGGCGTATACCATTGCCAGCCAAGCAATTTTCCGTTAATCAGCCCCAGCACTGAAACAATGATTTCTAAAACAGTGCAAATGCACAACAAAACTCTAAATTTCATAAGGAGTTCTGTTGTATATTCCGTAAATGTGCAGTGATTAGTTTTTGCCAAGCTAAGAATCCAAAAATACTTAATTATTAAATACAACAAAAATATTCCACTCATTGTAACCAAAAAACAAGTAGCATTTTGGGTTAAACTCGCAAGCAAAATTAAGAAAAGCGATATGACCAATGTACTCATTTCTATAAAATTCATTTTATTTTTAAAAATGTAGCTTGACTTTATACACTTTTCTTTTATTTTCATCAAAGATCTCCTCATATCCACCTCCATTTAGCACGACAATCTTACTACTAAATTTTCAAGTATTAATTAGTACAGGACAATCAGCTTTTAATAAGTATATTCCCCTGTACTAAAAATACTTTGTTAATTACTAATATCCTTTAAAGCAATATTGTTGTTGCAATTAAAGCTGGCACCCCAATTTGCGGAATTGCAAAGCAAAAGCAAAGCTGACTACTAAATATAAGCCAATCACTTACGGTTTCTAATTTTGCTCCTCCATCAACAAAATATAATTCATCATTCTTTAGTTCAATCATAAAAAGCCTCCTTTAATATAATCCAGTTCCTTTTCCAATAAGTCCCAGTCCACCAAGAACCATTCCTAATCCGGCCGGCGGACATACAAAAGCAACAGGGGCTGCCCATGTAATTGCCGCTGCTCCAAAAACCGCTTGAGCAATTTCCAATGCACCACCGCCTATTATTACATCCATTTCTTCAACTGTTAATCCTTGAAACATTTCATTTTTTAAAGTCATCTCCATTATAACTTTCCTCCTATTTTTTATTATATTAAACAAGCCCCTCCTCGCGCGATAAGTACCTTGGCGCCTGATAATACCCTCTTATGCATTTCTAAATTTTATCCAACCTGCTGCCTCCACAACCTAGCATACTGTCCACCAACCTCCAGCAGCTCCTCATGATTACCTTTCTCCACCACCTTCCCATGTTCCATTACATATATCCTGTCACATCGCCGAATGGTGCTTAATCTATGGGCAATAATAATTGTTGTCATATGACTGCTGTACTGCTCAATCGTCTGCTCAATTGCTTTCTCTGTAATCGAGTCCAAATTACTGGTTGCCTCGTCTAATATCAAAATATCCGGCTTTTTCAAGATCACCCTGGCAATTGCCAAACGCTGTCTTTGCCCGCCAGATAAATTGGAACCATTTTCCTCTAATCTGGTTTCATACCTTAACGGCATTTCATTAATAAATTCATGTGCCTGGGCTTTTTTTGCAGCATCAATCACTTCTTCTACTGTTACATTATCTAACCCCAAAGTCAGATTTTCCATAATGCTGCCGCTGAACAAAAAGGTTTCCTGGGGAATGTAGGCAATTTTTTCCCTCAATACTTCCATATTGATATCTTTAATGTTATTGCCATCAATCAAAATCTCTCCCTTTTCGGAAGAATAAAGATTTAGTAACAGCTTTGATAAGGTGGTTTTTCCCGAACCACTTTCTCCTACCAATGCAATTCTCTCTCCCTCTCTGATGTGCATACTAATTCCTTCAAAAACGGGTTTTCTTGTCCCATATCGAAATGTTATATCCTTTATTTCAATATCCCCTCGAATGGATTGGGGCGATAATTTCTTATATTCGTTTTCCGTTTTTTCCGGTTCCAAATCCAGTATTTCTCCCAACCGTTCAGCTGCCACAATTGCCATCTGCATCTGTGGCTGTAAATTAATCAGATTTTTTACCGGCTCTAGAAAATATGCCAGCAAAGAATTGAATGTAATCAATTGACCCATGGACAAATTTCCTTTTATCACATGGTATGCACCTACCCACAAAATAACAATGCCACCTGTAAGCTCCACAAATCCCACCAAAGAGCCTTGAAGGTTGCTGACCCAGCTAAGTTTAAATACACTTCTTAGTAATTGTACAAACTTCATTTCCGTTTCAAGCTTTACTTTTCCCTCAGCATTATAGGACTTTACCGTTTGGATTCCATTTAAGGATTCCACCATATAAGAGGTCAGCTGTGCATTGTCTTCCATTTGCTTTTGATTCAATCTCTTATACCAGCTGTTAAAGCTCACAACAATTGCGAAATAGAGAATAACTACGATTATGGTAACTCCAAACATATAAGAATTTTGGGTATATAAAATGATTCCTCCCGCAATTGCCATAAGGGTATCAATCATGATTGTCAGTGTTGCGCCTGATATGGCATCTCTTACTTTTGAAGCATCATTAAAC
>JAVBPB010000129.1:0-5774 GCA_031549965.1 Mobilisporobacter sp.
ACTTGGAAACAATCAAAACTACATAAGACGTCCGCGTGTGTGACTTGGTTCAAAAGAAAAGTACTAAATCAGGGGCTTAAAGTTCTTCTAAGACCCCTGATTTTTTGAGCCCCTGACTTAGAACTTTTCTAATTTATTCTATATACTTTATGTTGTGTCATTTTACCTTGTTATGGGGCGCAAAATTTAGTTTTAAAGATATAGTTACGCAAATTTCTATTGGTTTTCTTAATGGAATTATCTTTTTATTTTGTGACTCTGTTATTCCATGCATTGTTTTACATTTGCTTCTAAATACTCCCAATATAGTATATGAGATTAAATGCTACAACCGGCATTTTAAAAATAAAAAATACTATGATGAGTTGTTGAAAAATAGTGAAGAAGAGTTTGATTTTGACTTTTAAATATTATACTATAGTAAAAACACTACAACTTATAAAGGGGAAAATTATGAAAAATGTAATTGAAGTCACAGACCTAAAAAGAGACTACGTAGTAACAAAGGGATGGGTCAAGCAAAAAAAACAAATCGTACATGCCCTAAAAGGAATCTCATTTAACGTTGGTCAAGGTGAAATTTTCGGAATCTTAGGTCAAAATGGTGCAGGAAAAACAACTACAATTAAAGTAATGATAACATTGTTATCACCATCCGCAGGAAAATGTACCATACTGGGTTATGATTCAATGACTCAAGAAAAAGAAATTCGGAAACATATTAACTTTATCTTTGGAGGTGAACTGGGAGTATACAGAAGGTTGTCGGCGCGAGATAACTTAAAGTACTTTGCAAACCTATACGGTTTAGATGCAAAAACGGCGGAGAAGAAAATCGAAGAAGTCTTAGAATTAGTAAGTCTTAAAGAAAAAGCTGATTTTTTGGTAGAAACTTACTCAAAAGGTATGATTCAACGACTTCAAATTGCGCGTGGGTTAATTAATGATCCAGAAATCGTGTTTATGGATGAGCCAACTATTGGATTGGATCCAATTGGCGCCAACATGCTACGTGACATAATTAGGAGTTTAAAAGCAATAAATAAGACCGTTATCTTAACAACTCACTATCTAAAAGAAGCTGATGATTTATGTGATCGAATAGCTATAATTAATGAAGGAAGCATAATTGCACTTGATACTCCTAATAATTTAAAAAAATCAGGATATAGCAGCAATGAAGACGATAATAAAGAAATCACTTTAGAAGATGTATATATTCAGTTAGTGGGTGAAACGAGATGAAAATGAAAGCTATATTGTCAACAATGAACCTTCAAATCAAACTATCTTATGCAAGACCTATGTTTAGATATTGCCTCCTTGTGAGTCCAATTATTAATACAATTCTTCTCTATGAAATGTTTTCAAACACAGGGAAAGCAGATTTTGCATCTTATGTAATACTTGGTTCTGGTTTGATGGGTCTATGGAGTAGTATTTGCTTTTCCTCAGCAGGGGATATAAATCGAGATCGAATGAATGGAACATTATCACATATTTTTACTACGCCAACCGATTTTGGATTAATAATTTTGGGAAAAGTATTGGGGAATACACTAATATCTTTGGTTTCTATTGTTATTTCTATTATAGTTGCTAAAGTTTTGTTTAATTTAACTTTAATGGTATCACGCCCCCTAATTTTAGTAATATCCTTATTAGCACTAATCATTTGCTTTATTACAATTTCCATACTCATTGCCTATTTACTAACTATATCTCGAAAAACTCAATTATATATGAATTGTATTGAAATTCCTATAATGCTCTTATGTGGGTTTGTTTTTCCTATAGATGTACTTCCTAGATGGATATTGCCTCTTAGTTCCTTATTATCTCCTACTTGGGCAATTAAGCTTTTAAGAATGAGCGTAGCTGAAACATTGAATTACCAGTTGTATTTTAGAACATTACTAATCCTTTTTATTATTAATACAGTATACATTTTCATTGCCCATTTGTTTGGCAAAATAATCGAGCGAAATGTAAGAATAAATGCTACATTGGAGGTGAGTTAAAGTGCTACGCAAATTTTTTACACAATCATGGTTATGTTTCAAAGGACAGCAATCAGCATTTAGTTTTGAGGAATTTTTACTTTTAGATACGACTTACCCTTTTTTGTCACTTGTATTTTACTGTCTGATTGCAAAGTTTAGTTATCAAACTAGTAATCTGACATACTGGGTGATTGGTAATTCATTTCTTCTATGTGTTAATTCTTGTATATTCAATGTTGGCAATTCATTTGCCTACGAACGTCGTTTTGGGTGTTTAAAATCAATTATTGTTTCGCCAAGGAATTTATATTTAATAATAATAGAGAAAGGGTTTTTCCCAAGTATTGTTTCAATAATTACAGTCAGTATTGGAACTATAGCCGGATGTATACTATTCAAAATTGATTTTAGTGATGTTAATCTGGTAGCCTTTGGCATGACAATTCTTATAGCAATGATATCCGCAACAAGTTTTGGGTTAGTCTTAGCTGTTATTGGTCTACTTACTGATGGAATTCATTTTGTTTTAAATATATTTTCAGGGTTATTAATACTGTTTAGTGGTGCAAATTTTCCGATTTCTCAGCTACCGTTTTTGGCGCAACAAGTTTCAAAAATATTACCACTTTCCCGAAGTATAGAGGCGGCTAATTTGATTTTTAATTTAAAAATAACTAATTATGTATGGGGGCTTTTAGCTCAAGAATTAATATTAGGAATAATTTATTCAATAATTGCTTTTTTCCTTTTAGAAAAAATAGAAAAAATTGCAATTAAGAAAGCGGTTTTAGAAATTTTTTAATTTTTGGGGAGGTTATTATGTTTAATAATATGAATCAATTTACTAGAAAGGAATCTGTAAGAATAAGAAAATATGAGGAAGCTTTTTACTTTATTGACATCGATAAATGTTATCAAGCTAACGAACTTGGTGCAATCATCTTTAAGAATATAGGTACCGATTTATCGTTTTCCGAGCTTTGCAACAAAATATGCCAAAAATATAATATTAGTGATACCAGTCAGGTTGAAGATGATACAAAAAAATATATACAGTTCTTACTAGATGAAAAAATAATAATAAAATGTGGTTAATTAAACTACGAAGGAGATAATCAATGAAAAAGTATTTTAAATATGAAAATGTTGTATGGAGTACAGAAGTTGACCACCTTGTGGAAAACAAAGCATTGCAATTGCTTTCTGATTATTTTGAAGTTACTAATGAGGTGCAGGAGCTAGATTTTAATGTAACCATAATAACGAAAAACCATGTTAATATTAAAGAAATTCTGTTATATGGGAGAGAGATTATCATCCATAATAGCAAAAAAGCTGCAGTTCATGAAAAGGGCTTAATGCTCGACAATGGTCTTACAAGACAAATTTATAATATGACAACAAAAAGTGTCTATTCTATCAATTATGTAAATGATACAGTGGTTATTTATAACAAGGATGCTTTAATGCTTTCAAAAGACTATGTCCGAGTTGTGAGGGACTTAGTTAAACTAAAAGTAGAAGAAAAGAATGCTGCAATTATGCTTCATGCTGCGTCTTTAGTTAAAGGCAACCGAGGAATTTTGTTAATTGGGCCTAAAGGTAGTGGAAAAACAACGGCATCGTTAAAACTTATATATGAACATGGCTTTAGTGAAGTATCACGTGATCGGTCTTTTATATTTTTAGAAGATGGGAAGTATAAAATAAAAGGTTGGCCAAATTACTATAATTTAACACTTCGTACTATAAAATCTTTCGAACAAATGAGTCATATGCTCCCAGAAGAATATAAGGAGTGCGATGTGGATATTCTTGATAATATGAATAAGAAGATACAATGTTTACCAGGAAAAATCGGAATTATAAATAAGGAAAAAGAGTGCGAATTAACAGATTTGATTTTCTTAAAAAACGAAAACTTGAAGGAAGTATACAACGAAGAAGATATTTTGGCCTCAAGTTGCTATACGCCTTTTGATTTAAACTATCCAGATTGGTATAGTATTTCTCCTGATAAAATCAGTGATTGTAAGTGTTCAATTAATTTTTGCAATAATTTATTAACTTTTGCAAACAGGCAAGTAGTAAGATGGACAAATATTGATGAAGCAGTGAGTAAAATTATTACATAAATGAGGAAGAGATATTATGAATGATATTTTTGATATTTTAAAAAAATATGAGGTTTGTTCATGTATAAGAAAATGGAATGAGATAATAGAAGATAACGAACTATCATTGGTTGATGAAAACTTAAATCCAAAGCCTGGAGACATTGTTATTGTTTCAGTTGTCGATGACAAGTATGGCTATGAATATTTAGAAAATAATTTTGCAAGAAATGTAAGGCTATTTTCAGGAAGTGTTTTTGTAGGTGTATTAGGAAATAGAAACTCTGGTACAAATATATTTGGAAAAGTACCCAAAACCCCCATTAAAAAAGGTGATGTAATTGACTTATTATCACAAGGAGGACTAATTGGTGAATGCATTAGTGTGGATAATAAACAACGTTTTGGAAAAGCAATGCCAGTAAGAGTTGAAGCATTTTTAAAAAATGCTGATGATGTAGCCAATATAATGAAGTATTCAAAGTCTCACAATGAAATTCAAAATATCACTAAAGAGAGAGGAAAAATTGCTGTATTCTTTGGAACCTCCGCCGAAGTTGGAAAAACTACTTTGTTACGCAATTCAATTAGGTGGTTACGCGAGAATAAAAAAGATAAAAACATTATTGCATTTAAAGCTTGTGGAACCGGTCGAATGAAAGACAAAATGAATTATGTTGATGCTGGAGCAAGTTATTCATTTGATTTTGTAGATTATGGATTTTCCAGTACATATGATCTAGGTGAAAATGAGTTTTATGAGATGATAAAAGATGCAATAACATATGGAACTGAATCAGGTGATTATTTCTTAATTGAAGTTGGTGGTGACTTATTGGAGGCTAATGCTGATTTAGTAGTTAAAATAATTCATACAATTGATGCCAAGATATGCTTATGTGTCAACGATGCGATAGGTGCAATTTATGGCCGTAAATTATTAGAAGAAAAGGGAAATATTAATATTATTAGTTTTAAGCAAAATATATATTCTTTGAAAGAAAAATTAAAACTTCAAACTGTTTTTGATAGTTCTTATGAAAGCGATATTGATAAACTATGTAACATACTGTTTAATTGAGGTGCATTATTTTAAAGGATTACAGTTAAAGTGGAGAATAACTTATGATATGTAGTGAAGAACAATACCAAAGTGTAATAAACAAAAAGTTTGATAGCAAGTTATTTTATTGTGATGATTTCTGTAAATTATTAATTGAAAATTTTTTAAATTTAGCTAGAGGATTAATAATAAATGCAGATTTTCTGGCAAGAGAGCAAAGTTTAGAAATAGGGAAACCTATAAAGTTTTCATATAAAGAGTTAGAACGATGCCAAGCATTACTTAAAGAAGGTGTTAAGATATTAAATAATTATTCTGATGTAAAATCAGGTTGCATAGATCAATATTTTTGGTACGAAAAAAAAATACCTTTGGGAAATGTATTGGCCTTTACCACGTTTAGTTCGCCATACACTTGCCTTCTTCATAAGATGATTGCATCACTTATATGTGGAATAAATTAGAAAAGTTCTAAGTCAGGGGCTCAAAAAATCAGGGGTCTTAGAAGAACTTTAAGCCCCTGATTTAGTACTTTTCTTTTGAACCAAGTCACACACGCGGACGTCTTATGTAGTTTTGATTGTTTCCAAGTAA
>JAVBPB010000110.1:0-33267 GCA_031549965.1 Mobilisporobacter sp.
CAGAGTACAAGCTAAAAGATTTGCTGCCTAATGATTATGCAAGTTCTTTACCTACAATTGCGGAAATTGAAGAATCATTAAAGGATTTATGAGTTACTAGAGTTATGGAGGTATAAAAGTGCGAACAGAAAATGAAATGTACGATTTGATTTTAGAAACAGCGAAAAAAGATAAACGTGTTTTAGCTGTATATATGAATGGTTCAAGAACAAATGACAATGCATTGGCAGATATATTTCAGGATTTTGATATTGTATTTGTAGTTAATGAAACTGGTAGTTTCATTAATGATAAAATGTGGATAGAAAACTTTGGAAATATTATGTTTATGCAGTATCCAGATGAGTCTCCAGACTATCCCAGTGATAAGGCGAATTTTTATGGTTGGTTAATACAATTTACAGATGGAAATAGATTAGACTTGCATGTTGAAACGGTAATACACGCTCAAGAACATATTACTGATGATAAGCTTTGTAAGATTTTATTGGATAAAGGGGGGATATTACCAGAGATTTCTGAGTCAACAGATAAGGAATATTGGGTAAAGAAGCCAACAAAGATTCAATATTTATGTACCTGTAATGAGTTCTGGTGGTGTTTGAATAATGTTGCTAAAGGATTATGGAGAGATGAGATAACATATGTCCAAGATATGGTGAATTTTCATGTACGAAAGGAATTAGAAAAACTTTTATCATGGAAAGTAGGAATACTTTCAGATTTTTCAGTTAGTGTAGGAAAATCTGGAAAATATATGTATCGTTGGCTGGATAAGTTGGAATGGGAAACATATTTATCTACTTATTTTTCTGGTGCAGTGCATGAAGCATGGGAAGCAATTATGAGAATGTGTGATTTGTTTGAACAAACGGCTATTTATGTTGGAGAAAAATTAGGATTTGAATATAATAAAGTTGAAAGTAAAAATGCTAGGGCATTTTTGGAGCATGTTAGACAACTTTCAAAAGATGCAAGACATATATATTGAATAAAAAAGTTATTTGAGCATAGCGTAGGTTTCAGGGTAAAACTTATGTGAATAAGTAAATACAAACTGACTAAATTTATGGTTAAGTAAAAGTAGAATAATTTTATTATGAATCTATCATTATGTAGGTACGGTATAAGACGCAAAACCCTGATTGAGAATAAACAAGATTCGTACAGAAATGAGTTTGAGAATGCAAATATTTTACGGATATGATAAAATTGATATAAATTGAATTGAGGTGATATGTTTGCAATATGTAAATGGAAAAGAAGTCTTGCCAGAAGCACTATTAGATGAGATTAGAAAATATGCAGAAGGGGTATACGTATACATACCTAAAAGTAATGAAAAGAAAGGTAAATGGGGTGAAAAAACTAACTACAATAAAGAAATGGAATTACGAAACAGGCATATATATAATAAATATCTCGAAGGACTTGAAATAACATTCATTTCAGAAATATATCACTTATCCATTCAAAGTATACGAAGAATTATTTCATCTCAAAAAAGAAGAATGGGGTCAGTGATAACTATGATAGAAGAACTATTAAAAGAATGGGATATAGAATGTATACCTGTACCAATATATCATTCGACATGGAGCATTAACAATTCTTATGTTTTAAAAGAATATGATAATAAGGATGCATTACAAAGAAATATTATTATTATGGAAACACTTCTTGAAGCAGGGATTCCAGTACCTGAAATTATTAAACTACAAGATGGACGCAACTATTTGGAAAGTAATAATAAATCATATTTACTTACAACAAAATTAAATGGAAAAAATTTTGTTGAATTAAACCAATGTGATTATAAATGGTTTTTTGAACTTGGAGTAATAATGGCCAAGCTTCATATATCATTTCAGGAATGTGAAAAGAAGATAAGTTTTTGGAACAACAGCATGATAGAGGAAATGGAAGGCTGGGTGAGTAGGGATTTATTAAAATTTAATCCTGATTATTTAAATAAGGAAGATATAAAAGATACAATAAATGAGTTGGCACAAATCTATAATGATCTGCCAAAGCAGATTATTCACAGAGATGTCCATTTAGGAAATTTTTTATTTGATAAGGGTGCGTTTTCAGGATATATAGATTTTGATTTAAGTCAAAGGAATATACGTATATTTGATTTATGTTATTTTTTACTGGGTATTCTTATGAATGAAGATAGTAATAAGGTTGAAGTACAAAAATGGTACCAAATTATTAGGCAAGTAATAAGCGGTTATAACTCAATGTTATCTTTAAGTAATACTGAAAAAAATGCAATTTCTTGTGTGATGAAGAATATTGAATTATTATTTATAGCATATTTTTTAAGTATTGGAGATGAGAAATTAGCAAAAGATTCTGCGAGTTTATTTAATTTCGTTAAAGACAATCAGGAAAAAATTAAGGATGCAGTTAAATAATTACATAATTGATAAATTTGACTATATTAATGATTATTTTTATACAAAATTTATAGATTATAATGTGATACTAAAACGATTGAGGAAGAAATGAAGTTGTAAAAAAATTAAAGTGAAAGAGGTTAATTAAATGAATCATTTAGGAACAATTACTTTAGAAACACAGCGATTAATTTTACGCCAATTTAAGGAAAATGATGCTAATGATATGTACAATAATTGGGCAAGTAATAGACATATTACTAAATACCTGACTTGGCCAACCCATAGTTCAATAGATGTTACAAAAATGATCATTGATTCATGGATACTTAGATACAATGATATAGATAATTATCAATGGTGTATAGAATATAAAGGAAATAATCAGGCAATAGGAAGTCTGGCCATAGTTGACATTGAGGAAAATATAAATGCTGTGGAAGTAGGATATTGTATTGGTGAAGATTATTGGAATAAAGGAATTATGACAGAAGCATTTAAGAGGGTTATTAAGTTTTTGTTTGAAGAGGTTGGCTGTAATAGAATTTATGCAAAGCACGATACTAATAATCCTAATTCAGGAAAGGTTATGGTAAAGGCAGGTTTAAAATATGAAGGAACACTGATTGAGGCAGGAAAAAATAATATGGGAATTTGTGATTTGGCGGTTTATGGAATAACTAAGTCTATGTATTATTCGAGGGTGTAAATCATTTTGTGTCTGAATGACCAAAACTTCCAATATTATTTCCAATTATAAAACTCTAATACAGCAGTTGCCAGCATGAATAACGGATATGTAAAAGCTCTTTCAGTTGGAAATACAACAATTACGGTAACCTATCCTAATGGTAAATCAGAATATGTTGACATTTTGGTAGTAGAGGATGCAGATAATTACCGGCTTGCTGTCGATTTGAAAATTAGTGAAAAATGCCGTTTGACAATTGATGATTATACTAATACAATTCCAGTAACATGGGCTGTAGTAAATAAAAATGTAGCAACTATTAGTAATACTGGTAAAGTAACTGCTATTGGAGTAGGATTAACTCTGGTTAATGCTACAGATCAATTTGGAAATGTCGTTGGAGAGATTTATATAAGAGTGAGATAGTATATATTTTGTTTTTGGGTTCTAAGTTTAAGTGATCTATATATATGAAAAAAGCTCCGTATATACGGAGCTTTTTAATGTTATTCAATTATTTTATATAAGTACCATTTACTCCAACTTTACCAGGTGCAGATGTAAGGTTAGTATTTAATACATATGCACGCATATTTCCTTTACCAGAGCAATCTGCTGTTAAAGTACCGTTAGTAACAGTCTTAACTGTCCCAGTTACACAATCAATATATGTTCCATTAGGAATACCTGAGAATGTAGCTGTACCTGATACTGTAACAAGTACAAAACTATCAGTTGTAGCATCTGTAAATCTTCTCTTGAATGCAAGTTCGCTTCCTGAAATACCTTCTACAGAATATTGTCCTTTTTGAAGAGCAGGAACTGCACGTCTGATTTGATTTAATCTAGTAATATGTTTTGCAAGAGGATAGTTAAGTGTATCAGCCATAGCTCCTGTTGCATTTGAATAATATCCGAAATCTGAAACATTTACAGAACCAGTAATGTGATCTCCAAAGTATGCTCTGCCTGTTTGGCTAAGAGGAGCGTTTGGTCCAACGTCGATAACTTTTCCTTTTTGGAATTCAATTTCACTACCATAGTAAATACAAGGAATACCACGGAAAGTAAAGATTAAGCTTAAGTTTTCAGCCCAAGTATCTTGTGTACCTGCAAATCTTTGATTTTCAGGAGCATTATCAGGGGCATAGTCATGTGAATCAACATAAGTTACGTTAAATGTAGCATCATTGTAATATTTGTCTCCGCCAACTGCTGTACGGAATGCTTCTCTTGCATCACCAAATGCCCAGTGCATTGGGAAGTCAATAACATCAAGTCCTGAACGCATAGACCAGTCTGGAGCATGATAAGTATTACCGTTTAAGAATGTATTGTTTGATGTTGGTTGGTTACTTGTTGAAGAATTATCTGCCCAGTTTTGTAAAACAGAAGCTTCATTAACTAATCTGCTTCCCCAAGCATATGTTTTATTTTCCATCCAAGTATAGAATGGTGTTGAGATACATGGTAATCCACTATTCCAAACATCTCTGTATCTTGTACAAACTTCACCAAACATGAAGAAGTTTTCTCCGCCTGCTTCTTTAAATTGCTTATTAAATGCATTATTAAATGTTAATCTTGAAATATGTTTTACTGTATCAATACGGAAACCATCAACGCCCATATCGATATATTTTGTAAATGCATCAACTAAGTAGTTTTGAACTATAGGGTTTTCTGTGTTTAAATCCACACAGTCACCAGCTATTTGACCAGTTTGTACAGTATAGCTTTCCCAGCTTAAAGATTTTTCATGATGGAAAATATTCTCTGTATCATTTACATTTTCTTTCATTGCTGCGATTCTTGCCTGATATTGTAAAGCTGGTGTAAGTGATTCATAATTTGCTGGAAGTTTGCCGTTTGCAATTCTTGTAACAGCTTGTTCAGCAGTTGCTTTAGTTGTATCTACATTAAACATTGGATAAAGGTTTTCTTCACCAAAGTTACTTGTATGATTTAATACGATATCTTGAATAATTTTCATACCTTTAGCATGTGCTGCATCAATTAATTTTTGGTATGATTGTTGTGCTGTAAGAGTACTTGTTGCATAACGAGGATCTACTTCTTTAAAGTTAACTGCATGATATCCGTGATAATCATAACCACTTGCATTTTTAACAACAGGAGTAATCCATACTGCGTTAAAACCAAGAGCTTTAATATAATCTAATTTTTGTTCTAATCCTTCAAAATCACCTCTCCAAGCTGGATCGCTGTCAGGATTGCCTGCTTGTGCATCATCCCAGCAGTGTACGTTATTTGAAGAATCTCCATCATAGAAACGAGTTGTCATTACGAAATAAATAGTATCTTCACGTGGATCTGTTTTATCGCTGCTAGTTTGAATACCATATGGGAAACTAACTAAATTAAAGTTATCTTTATTATCAATAGCAAGAACCATTAAGTTTGTAGAATGTGAAATTGTAATGGTTTCACCACGATATAAATATCTGCTTTCTGCAACTGGAGCAGTACCGTCTGTAGTATAGTATACTTTTGGACTAGGATCTCTGTTGTCAGTAACAGAAAGTGTAACATATTGAGTTGTATCATAACGTCCTGCTGCTACAGAAGGAGTTACAACTGGAGCTGTAGCATCTGTATTTAAGTGGAAAGGTAAAGTGTAAACTTGTGATACGTTTCCACTATTGTCAACTGCAATTGCTAAAATAGTAGTGTCAGCAGTTAAATTAATTGCTGAAGTGTAAAGAGTTGAGCTAACAGTAGGAGTAGCTCCATTTAAAGTATAATAGATTTTAGGATTATTATCCTTATTATCTGTTGCAACTAAAGTTACATTAATTGATGATGCTTCATGATTACCTGTTTTTGGTGTAGATGTAAGAGTTGGAGCCTCCACATCAACGTTAGGGTCTTTATCTAACCAAGTACCATTTATATACCACCATTCACCTGCTGTACGTGATAAGTCAGCAGTTTGAGCACCGCTGTAATTAAATATAAGATTAATTGCTGTAGAGTTTGGGAATGAATATCTATACCATCCATCTCCTTCAGCAGTCATAGAAATTCCAGGCCAGCCGGTAGTAGTAGCAGAACCTGTTGGCGTTGGTAGCCAATAGTAGATATTAGCACCTGACCATGTAGATTTAAAGTGCACTGTAATTCCTGTTGTAACAACCGGAGCTGCTTTTACATTAATGCTTGCAGAAGCACTTTTGCCATCAAAAGTAGCTGTCACAACAGCAGTTCCTACAGCTTTTCCAGTAACATCAACAGAAGTACCAGTAGTAGCTGAAAGGTTTATGTTATCGGTTCCATTAGTAATTGACCAAGTAGCATTTACTAATTTCGTTGTATTATCTGAGTAAGTTGCAAGTACTTGCAAAGTTGTTTTGTTATTAATAGTAAATTCTAAAGTACCATTAATTTGAAGAGATGTTACTACTGCGGGAGCATCTGGATTTTGTGTTGTCCATGTTCCGTTTTTATACCATGATTCCTGAGTAACCAACATTCCTGGTTGTCCGGCACCTGGTATCTGTTTAGAGCCATTGTCACTGAAAAGTACTTGTGGTCTTGTTTTAGTTGTAATAGTGTATTTGTACCAACCATTACCTTCTGATACCATTGGTACACCAGGCCAAGAGTAATCAGATTGTTCATCTTGATAAAAATACATATAAGGTGAGTTCCAATCAGATGGTTTGTACATATGAACGGTTATACCGCTAGTACTTGCTTGTACATTAAGTGGTTGCGGATATGTACTGAATAAAGTTGTAACCACCATTAATAACATTAGCATAAATGCATTAATTCTTTTAAATGATGTTTTCCTAATTAAATTTAACAAAATAAATCCCCTTTCTTTTGGACAATGAATTATTGTCATGATTAATTTACTTTGGAACTGTTTAAAAAGTTAACAGCCCTTACTACGCCTACAAATAATTTTTGAACATTCTTTATCCAGATGGCATGCACATTTGGTAAATTATGGTCTACGTCATTATAATAACGTAACAGAAAGCAAAATGCAATTGGAAACGTTTACAATCTTTAACATATTTTTTTGGTCAAAATTAACATAAAAATCCAAAAATCAAAAGAAAATTCTTATATTTGATATATTTCTGTTCCATATAATTACTATTTTTAGATATATTCGGAATAAAGTGACTTGCCATTTGGAAGAAAAGAACTGGAAAATGGTCATAGGTCTTTAGTACTGCTATATTATACGATAAATAATAAAATAAATTAATGACGATACAAAAAGGCTACCATATTTGAAACGAATCCAAAACCGATTAAATTTTGGGAAATATACAAAAGACTTTGGATTGAAATCCTCTTGTACAACTGATATAATAATTAAGTACAGTTAAAGGAGATATTTATATGAATAAAGGAAGTAAAGTAGCTATTGTATGTTGCTCGAATGGGCAGTTACAAACATATAAAGAAAAGATTAACAGACTTAAAAATATATTGGAGGACGTTGGGTTAATACCTGTTTTTAGTGATTTTATATATGAAAAAGAATCAGTTTTTAGCGGAATAGGTATAGAGAGAGCAAGTGCATTAATGGATTTTTATAAAGATAAAGAAATTAAGGCAATATTTGATATTTCAGGAGGGGATATAGCAAATGAGATTTTGCCATACTTGGATTTTCAGGTTATTGCTGAAAGTAACAAACAGTTTTGGGGATATAGTGATCTAACGACTATAATTAATGCAATATTCACAAAAACAGGAAAAAGTTCAGTCCTATATCAAATAAGAAATTTTTTATATAGTAATTCACAAAAGCAGATTTCAAGTTTTTGCAATAGCATATTTCATGGAAAAAATGATTTATTTTCTTTTGAATACAAGTTTATTCAAGGAAAAATTTTAGATGGAATTGTAATTGGTGGAAATATCAGATGTTTATTAAAATTAGCCGGAACTAAATATTGGCCAGATATGCAGGATAAAATCCTATTATTGGAGGGGCTTGGAGGAACGATTCCGCAGATGACTACATATTTGTGCCAGTTGAAGCAACTTGGTGTTTTTGAAATGATTCGAGGCATATTATTAGGTACATTTATAAAAATGGAAGAAGAAAATTGTATTCCAACAATGGAGGAATTAGTAAAACGATATGCAAGTGAAGTGCCATGTATAGTAAAAACAAATGAAATTGGACATGGTAATGATTCTAAGGGAATAATCATTGGTGAGAGAATAACACTTACATAATTAAAATAAATATGATATGTATTGTCATTTAAAATGTAAAATTATTCAATAGAAGAATATGTATGTATTTCAACTATAGATCTATTTAAAAAATAGAATACTTTTGTAGAAATTGGAGGAGCAATTATTGACAAAAATATATTTTGTAAGGCATGCACAACCAGAACATGGATGGAAAGATGACAAAACAAGACCGCTAACACAAGAGGGTATATTTGATGCAAAGCAGGTACTTGAATTTTTAAAAAATAAGCAAATTCATGAATTTTACTGTAGTCCATATATAAGAAGCTTGGATACAATTAAAGAATCAGCAAACTACTTTAACAAAGATATAAAAATAGATGAAAGATTAAGGGAACGTGAATCAGGAACAAGTGCTCATAATCATGAAATGATAAGAAGACGTTGGGAAGACAAAGATTTTCATGAAGAATGTGGAGAATCAATTAATATGGTGCAGGAAAGGAATGTTTCGGCATTGATGGAAATACTTAATAAGAATGCCGATAAATCAATTGTAATTGGCACTCATGGAACGGCACTTAGCAGTATTTTAAATTACTTTGACCCTAAGTTTGATGTAGATTCCTTTTTCAGAATAATAGATTGGATGCCATATATTTTAGAACTGGAATTTGATGGAACAAAATTGAATAGTAAAGCAGAGCATCTTTATGTGTATAAGGAGTTTGATAAAAAGTAATTCTTTACAAAAAAGAAAAAATAAATCTCAAATATATAAAGTTTTAGATATTCTAAAACTTTATATATTTGAATATTTTGGTTAATTTAGCACTGAAAAAATTACATTTACTTATTTTTTCAAATTTATTTCTTTTTCAAAAAAAGCTTTTGATAATAGCTCATATTCTGAATCTGAACATCTTACTTTACACATTTCTTTATATTGTTCAGAACGTTCTATCATATGGCTAATCTTTTGGCAAGGAAATTCATTGCACTGATTGCATTTTTCAACTTTTTTTTCCTTAATACATTCAACTAAATGATATGTACATTGCTTATGGGATACACAGCCTGAGCACTTAATCTTATCATTTGGTAAAACCTTAGGTGCCCATCCTAATTTATACCATAGCTTGGCCACTTCTTCCAATTCAATATCTGTTTCTGCATTGTAGCGTGGACAATAATAACAATTATCACCACATAAAGTAATTATATCTTTTATAACTAACACCATCCTTAAAATTTAACAAATTATCTATTGTATTTACAATATCTTTTCCATAATTATACTCTGAAATTTTATTATTGTAAATAAATATTAAAGGCTAATATACTATATATTTTATAGAAAAAGTTAATTATTGACACATATAATATATTTTGTTAATCTTAAATAAAATTGTTGTAAAAATTGAGTAATAATAAATTAAGTATAGAAAAGTTAAGCTTAAATAAAGCAAGAGGTATATATGCACGAAAAGGAAGTAAAATCAATATTATCTCCAAAAAATGGTATGAATCTTTATAGAGGCTGTACTCATGGATGCATTTACTGCGATTCAAGAAGTAATTGTTATAATATGCAGCATCCTTTTGAAGATATAGAAGTAAAATCAAATGCAATTGAGCTATTGGAAAAAGCTCTAAAGGGAAAGCGTAAAAAATGTATGATTGGTACAGGTGCTATGACAGACCCGTATTTACATCTAGAAGAAAAATTATGTCATACAAGAAAAAGTTTAGAACTTATAGATAAATATGGTTTTGGAATTTCAATCCAAACAAAATCAGACTTAATATTAAGAGATTTAGACTTACTAAAAAAAATAAATGAAAAAACAAAAGCAGTGGTACAAATAACTTTAACAACTTATGATGAAAGTCTATGTAAAATTATTGAACCTAATGTAGCTACTACAAAACGAAGAGTTGAAGTACTAAACATATTAAGAGATAATAACATTCCAACAATTGTTTGGATGACTCCAATGTTACCTTTTATTAACGATACAAAAGAAAATATACAAGGTTTGCTGCAATACTGTATACAGGCAAAGGTAAGTGGAATATTAATTTTTGGAATAGGCGTAACTCTAAGAGATGGGGACAGGGAATATTTTTATCAAAAACTGGATAAGCATTTTCCTGGTCTTAAAAAGAAGTACATTGAAAAATATGGAAATTCCTATGAAGTTATGAGTGAATATAGTATGGAATTAACAGAAATAGTTTATACCCAATGTAAAAACAATAATATAATGGTTGGCACTAAAAAAATATTTGAGTATATGCATGAATTTGAGTGTAAATCTGAGAAAGCACAAATGAGTATATTTGAATTTATGGAGTAAACTATAGTTTAGGCTATAAGTGTAAATAGTAACAATATTGTGGAATTAATTTGAAAAAAGTTCATTTTGGTATTGACAAATATAAGTATAAGAATTAAACTATGTTAGTAATTAAAAAAGTCAAATAAAAAAAAGGAGTGATGAGAGGAAAAAATTAAATATAAAAATTCAAATCAACAAAATATTGCTCCAAGGTTCTGTTCAATAATAAAATTATTTCACTGATATATATAAGCCTTGAAGCAATTAGTAATTAACACAGCTTCCTCATATTTAATTTTAAGTTGAAATTAAAATGTTGTGAAAGTTGGTAACTAATTAATTCAAGGCATTTTTGTGCCTATTTTTAAGCATATGCTATATCAGGAGGAAAAAATGATAGAAAACAAATCAATAAATTTTTCAGAAGAAAATAATAAGCCAGATGAACTTTCAATTGGAAGGATTAGTGCAGTTTTTCGAGATTGCTATAAAATAATTATAAATGAAAAAGAAAAGCTGGCAAAATTAAAGGCGTCAATTTATTATAATGATAACAAAAATGAATTTCCAACAGTAGGAGACTTTGTTGAAGTAAAAGAAAACAAAAGTGGTGAAGACATAATCTATAATACCCTAGAAAGAAAAAGCAAACTTTCAAGACTTGATTCATTTAATGACATGGAGCAAATATTAGCAGCAAACTTTGACTATGTATTTATAATTTCATCCTTAAACCAAGACTTTAACATTAAAAAAATAGAAAGATATCTAACTATTGCTTGGGAAAGTGGAGGAATGCCGGTTATAATACTAACCAAATCAGATTTAGTTTCTGATTACAGCCAAATACTCTCAAACTTAAGAGAAATTGCATTTGGTATAGATATAATTCCAATTAGCTCTTATACAAAAGAAGGAATAGATCTTTTGGAAAAATATTTACAGCCTCAAAAAACAACAGTATTTTTAGGCTCATCAGGTGTTGGAAAATCATCACTTGTAAATGTACTTATGAATAAGGAACTGATGAAAGTCAAAGAAATCAGAGAAGAAGATTCCAGAGGACGTCACACAACAACTCACAGACAACTAATAGAATTACCAAACAAGTCACTAATAATTGATATACCAGGCATCAGAGAAGTTGGTCTTTGGGAAACAAAAAGCGGTCTGGAAGACACCTTCCAAGACATAGAAGAAATTACAAAAAAATGCCAGTTTTCCAACTGTACCCACACAAATGAACCAAACTGTAAGATAAATGAGGCGTTGTCAAATGGTGAACTTGAACGAAACCGTTGGATTAATTATCTAAAGCTAAAAAAAGAAGCTAAATATATACAACAAAAACAAAAAATTATGGAAAAAAGATTATCAAATCAATACAAAGAAAAATACAATAGAAAAAAAGCAACTGGCAAACTTAAATATTAAAAGGACATTACCATCTTGCCTTTAACAAAAAGCTTAGGACTACTATGCAAATTATGGGAAACAAGTATTACTATGCAATCAGAAAAAAATCAAATCAAAATGCTCATGTAGCAATTTTTAATCTAGATGTTGGAGGCAAAGACTATAACAATCGAAAAGAATAAACATGGAATGAAAATTGTTTCATTTTATGATTTAATAAACACTAATGAATAAAGGGATAAGGTTGCATAGATTAAACCTTTATAGTAACATAATATATCAATGTACGTATATAATTCTTATTATCCATTGATTTTACAATATAATATATATACAATATATTTATTGACGTCGATGAATAATATTCAATTTTATGGAGGAAATATATGTATAAAAGAAGACTTTTTTCATTAATTCTAGTACTAACAATGATATGTGGATTACTTATTACAACTAATAACACAACATATGCAGCCACACCTGAGCAGTGGAAGGCTGAAACACCAATGCCAGTTGCACAACATGTTCATTCTTCACAAGCTATTGGAGATAAAATTTATGTAATGGGTGGGCGAGATAATAATGGAGCATATACTAATAATTTAATGATATATGATACACAAACATCTTCATGGACTACAGGAGCAAGTATGCCTAATTCCAGTACTGCTGCTGCCTCAGGGGTGGTTAATAATAAGATTTATGTTTTCGGCGGAGCAGGATCCGATGCATTTACAAGCTCATATGATAAAGTTGAAATCTATGATCCTGCAACTAATGTATGGTCATCAGGAGCACCTATGCCAAATAAAGCAACAGGGATAGATGCAGTTGTTTATGGTTCAAAGGTATACGTGCTTGGAGGTGTAAATAATAACACAGACTATAATTTTATTCAAAATATTCAGATATACGATACACTTACTAATACATGGTCAATCGGTGCATCCTTGCCGGAGGGAAAATATTCACCAACAGTTCAGATATTTGGAAATAAAATCTATATGATTGGTGGAAGTAAGAATCTACAAGCAGGTTCAAATGATGTATATATTTATGATATATTGACAAATACTTGGTCAAAAGGTTCGAATATGCCTACCATCAGAGCACAGACCTCATCTATAATATCAGGACACAAGATTTATGTATTTGGTGGATATAACGGTAGTTCTGCAATAAATACAACTGAGGTTTATGATGTTCTTAATGATAAATGGGATACAAGTTTTCCTAATTTAACACAAGCGAGACGTCATTTAACATCAAATCTCGTTGGTGATAAGGCTTATTTAATAGGAGGACTTAATACTAATTCAATGAATTTAGTAGAATCCATAAATATTGCAGATGAAGAAAAATTATATGTCTTATTATATGTTGGAGAATCCACTCAATTAAGCGTTACACATAATTTAACAGATAATTTAAAACTTACTTGGAACTCATCATTACAAAATATTGCAAAAGTAGACTCAAATGGTGTTGTTACTGCATTAGATGTTGGCGTTACCTATATCATAGCATCTGACAGCAATGGAAATTTTGTGGATTATATTCCGGTTAAAGTAATAGAAGATCAAACTTACCGATTGGCAGTTGACTTAAAAATAGGACAAAAAGCTAAATTATATCTTGCTCCAAATCCACTTAATGTTAATTGGTCTTCCAATAATTCAAATATTGCTATAGTTTCAAACATTGGAGAAGTTATTGCAATAAGTAAGGGTTTAACAATAATAACAGGTGAAATAAACAATAAGACATATCAGATTTACATAAGAGTAAATCCATAGTACAAGTCTGAAAAAATATATAAAAGTTAGATTCTTGAATATCTAGCTTTGCCACAATAAACTAAATTCCCGAGGAGTAACTTTATATTCTATGAAAAAAGCATTATAAGCCATGGAAATGAGACTATGGACGTATATAAGTTACAGTGCTTAAAAATCTACATCGTCCATAGGCTCATTGAAATGTTTGGTTTATCTGCTTTTTTCATAGAATATAAAGTTACTCCTCGGGTGCAGAGACTAAAAGGGCAAAGCGTCACTTAGCAATCCACTAAAAACCTTAAATCCATCCCCCATCAAACCTAATAACCTGCCCCGTAAGATACTCATTCTTAGTAGCAAGCTGATAAACAAAATTAGCAACCTCTTCAGCCTTCCCAAGTCTGTTAGCAGGAATCTCCTCAATTAACCCCATCAAATCCTCATCCTCTAGAAATTGATTCATTTCAGTATCAATAGCCCCACATGCAACAGCATTCACCTGAATATTACTAGGAGCAAGCTCTTTGGCTAGAGATCTAGTCAAAGCATTAATTCCTCCTTTGGTAGTAGAGTAAGCAACTTCACAAGAAGCTCCAACCTCTCCCCAAACCGAAGAAATATTGATAATTTTCCCTTGTTTCTTTTCAATCATGCTAGGAATAGAAAGCTTACAGCAATTAAAAACAGAAGTCAAATTAGTTTGAACAATTCTATTCCAATCCTCAACTTTCATCTCGTGCAAAACTCCAATATAAGAAATTCCTGCATTATTAACCACCACATCAACCTGCCCAAAAATTTTCTTAATTTTTTCAAATAAAGCTTCAGCTACTGAAAAATCACCAATATCACCAACAAAGGCGAGACAGGATACATTATAAGATTCAATTTCTGATTTAATTTTATTTAACAACTCATCATTTTTAATACAATTAATGACCACATTATAGCCTTTTTTTGCAAATTTAACTGCAATAGCTTTGCCGATACCTCTTGAAGAACCAGTTACCAATACTGTTTTTTTGTTCATACTCATCACTCCAACTTTAAATAATCATTAAATTTTAAATTACTATTGTACAAAATAAATTTAAGACACAATAATAAGTTTACACATATTATACCATAAATCAATCCAAAATACAAAAAAAATTGTGAAAATTACTAAAAAAGTACAAAAAACAATATAAATAAAAATTAAGAAAATAACTTTAAATTTTGCTCAAAAATGAAGGAGTTGAAATAAAACATATTCTCTGATATACTATACTGCATACGGTCAAAATTGGAATATAAACGAAAGGGGAAAATCTTTGAATAATAAACATTTAAAAAGACTTTTAAGAGTAATAATAAAAACATTTTTAACAATAATGGTTTTGATATTAATAGCAGTCTTAAGCTATTATGTAACAACACTTTACTACAATTCACCATCTGTAAAGAATGGAAACAGCAATATTATTGAAAAAATTAAAAGTAATTATAAAGTTGAAGATATATCAAAGAATGCAATAATTTCAATCAAAGACGATGCAATACAAAATATAATGATTGAAATTTTTAATAAAAATACTAATAATGTGGATTATTTAACCATACCAGCTAATACACAATTTGACTTATCAGCGGATTTATACCAAAAATTATATACATTAGAAATAGACATACCACAAATAATTATTTTTTCTGACTTGAATAAATATTTTCAAGGGGATGAATTATATCAATACACAAGCTTAATCTTAGGAGATTTGCTAGAAACTAAAATAAGCTACTATACAGTAGTTAGTCCCGATACATTTAAAAATCTGTTTGAAGATGTCCAAAAATATAGAAGTTATAAATCTGCAATAAATGATGAAGATGCAGGTGCAATTACGGAACTTTATATTATGAACATTTATACCAAGGATGCATTGAATGAAATAAAGAATATATTAGGAAACAAAGAAGGAATTCAAACTTATTTAGAAGAGCTATATAATGGTATTAACTCTAATTTAACACTTAAAAATAGACTTAAATATTTAGACTACTACGCCCAAGTTAGGGAAGAACAAATATATTTTCACAAGATATATGGAACTGATAAAAAGAGTACCTTTGTTGCAGACCTTCTACAAACCAGAAATTTAATAGAAGAAATCCAAAACAATGATACATATACACTAGCACAATTTGATGGAGGACAATCTGATGTAGTTATTATTTCTTCAAAAGATAAAGTCATTTCCATATACAATGGAGCTAATGTTTCTGGTCTTGCTAAAAATTTTAGAGATAAACTTACAAGCGAAGGATTTACTATATCAAGTATCAATAATTATGATGGAGGAACACTTACAAATACAAAAATTGTAATTAAGGAAAATGGATTTGGTCTTGACTTGTTAAGTTATTTTAGTAATGCTGAAATTGAAGTAGGAGAAGTACCAGAGGGCGTTGATATAATGATTATATTAGGCTCAAATGATGGAAAATAGATTGTTTTGTGGGTCAAAATATATAAGAAGGTGATTTTATGGATGGTAAAATGAATATACTCGGTCTTAATATTGATACTTTAAAACTGGAAGAAGTACTTGCTAAAACAAAGGAATTTTTACAGGATGACGTATTAAATACAATTTTCATTGTGACAGCAGAAACTTTAATAGAAGCAGAAAGTAATGAAGAATTTAAACAGCTCATTGAAACAGCAGACATACTTTTGCCGGGAGATAAGCTTATGCTTGATGCATCAATTGAAGAAACAGAAGTTGAAGAGGTAATACTAAACTACGAATTTGTATTAAATTTATTAGATAGCATAGCACTTGAGAAAAGAACCATGTTTATTCTTGGAAAATCAGAAAAAGAGGTTAAATTTTTTGAAGAGTATCTTTTTAAAGTGTATCCCAACATAGAATGCGTGGGTGCATTTGGCGGTGATGTTTTAGCGAAACAAGAACATGTAATTAATGATATAAATGCCATTGCTCCAGACATAATTCTTGTTGCAATTGAAACTCCAAGACAGGAGACATGGATTACAAGCAATAAAAATAAGTTAAACTCTAAGCTATGTATTGGTGTTGGAAATGTAATTAATATTATAGCTAAAAGTACAGATATTGAAGTAGAGAATGGGCTAAAGCCAGATAATATATTAAGTCTTGGTAATATTGGTAATAGTCTAAAAAACATTGCAGTATCCAGAATATTTAAGAAGAAATTAGAGCAATATAAAAATAAAAAAGGTGAAGAAGATTAATGGAAATATTAAGCAAAAGACCAAAGTATGTATCATATTTGTTGATTATAGTAGGATGCCTGTTACTGGCTGTATCCATAGTAACAATATATGAGCCATTAGGATTAGTAACGGGAGGATTTACAGGTCTTGCGATTGTAATAAAATATTATACAGGGTTTATAATTGAAGGCGGTATACCTTTATGGTTAAGTAATATTGTACTTAACGTTCCTTTATTTATCATTGCACTTATAATAAAAGGATGGAGATATATAGTAAAAACATTTTTTGGTACAATATGCTTATCCGGGGCATTATATATTGTTCCTAATTTTGTAATTATTCAGGATGATATTTTGCTATCAGCAGTTTTTGGCGGTTTAATAGGTGGAGTGGGCATAGGTCTTATATTAGTAGCATCAGCTACAACAGGAGGAACAGAACTATTAGCAGTTATAATCCAGAAACTTTTTGCAAGACATCATACAGTTGCAAGAATAATGCTTGTTCTTGATGGACTTATAGTTGTTTCAGGTGCACTAGTTTTTGGTGTGAATAAAGTATTGTATGCGGTTATTTCTGTTTATATAACTACAATAGTTACGGATGCAATTATTGAAGGCTTTACATTTGCGAAGCTTGCCTATGTAATTTCAGATGAATACGAGGAAATTGCTGAAATAGTTATGCAGGATTTAGACAGAGGTGTAACAGGAATACATGCGACTGGAATGTATTCAGATAAAGACAAAAAGATGCTTATGTGTGTTGTTTCAAAGAAAGAAATAATTAAACTAGTTGATATAGTTTCAAAGATTGATCCCAAAGCTTTTGTAATTGTAAGTGATGTAAGAGAAGTTCTAGGTGAAGGATTTATAGAATATAAACAGTAAAAGTTAGTAAACTTGCAGTTAATATTGTTAAATCTACTGTTTTTAAAAACTTGTATACAAAGTATACAAAATGGAAAAAAATAATTTGTTAAAATGGGATATGGTATTTATTTTATAAATAGTGTATTATATAAACATGAAATGTAATTGAATTATGTCTATATAATATACTATTTATTTTACTGATATCACATATATTGATTACAAAAATAGTAATACATAAATTAAAATTCCAGGGAGGAAATAAATATGGCTAGTTTATCATTAAAAAACATTGTAAAATCATATCCTAACGGCTTTGTTGCAGTTAAGGATTTTAATCTTGAAATTGGAGACAAAGAATTCATTATCTTCGTAGGACCATCAGGATGTGGTAAGTCAACTACACTTCGTATGATCGCAGGACTTGAAGAAATTTCATCAGGAGAATTATGGATCGGGGATAAGATTGTAAACGATGTTGAGCCAAAAGACAGAGATATAGCAATGGTATTCCAAAACTATGCATTATATCCACATATGTCAGTATATGACAACATGGCATTTGGTCTTAAATTAAGAAAAGTACCAAAAGATAAGATTGACAAGCAAGTTCATGAAGCTGCAAAGATTCTTGACATTGAACATTTATTAGATCGTAAACCAAAAGCTTTATCAGGTGGACAAAGACAGCGTGTTGCTATGGGTCGTGCAATCGTTCGTGATCCTAAAGTATTCCTTATGGATGAGCCTTTATCAAACCTTGATGCTAAGCTAAGAGTTCAGATGCGTATTGAGATTTCAAAATTACATCAAAGACTTGAAACTACTATTATTTACGTTACACATGATCAAACAGAAGCAATGACACTTGGAACAAGAATCGTTGTTATGAAAGATGGTGTTATACAACAAGTAGATACACCACAAAATCTTTATGACAGACCTAAAAACTTATTCGTTGCTGGTTTCATAGGATCACCACAAATGAACTTTATTGAAGCAAAAGTAGTTAAATCAGGCACAGACATTATGTTAATGTTTGGTTCACACTCAATTAAAGTTCCAGATGGAAAAGCTAAAAAACTTATTGATGGTAAATATATAGATAAAAATGTTATGCTTGGAATTCGTCCAGAAGATATTCACGATTCACAAATTTACATTGAATCATCACCAGAAAGCGTTATTGAAGCTACAATTAAAGTATATGAAATGTTAGGTGCGGAAGTATTCTTATACTTCTCAATTGACCAATTTGATATCACTGCACGTGTTAACCCTCGTACAACTGCAAGACCAGGGGATACAATCAAAGTGGCACTTGACCTTACTAAGATACATTTATTTGATAAAGAAACAGAGGCAGTTATTGTTAACTAAGATTTTTAGCCCACCCTTTTAGGGTGGGCTTTTTAGGTGTTTGGATTTTGAGGGACGCTTTGCATTTTTAGTCTTTCTACTCCATGGGAGGCCATTGAAAAAGTTCTTCAATACAGTAAGCTAATTTTTTAGATGAATATGAGTATATATATATCCAAGTGTGTGCCTTACCCTCCTTCAGCATGTTTTTTACAAGCCTTTGCTACGCAAAGTCTTGACAAAACATAAACGCTTCGTCGGCCGGTCTGCACAATTGGATATATATACACTCATATTCATCTAAAAAATTAGCTTACTGTATTGAAGAACTTTTTCAATGTCCTCCCATGGAGATGTAGTTTTTGAGGCAAAGCGGGGATTCATAAAATATAAGAATATTCTGTAGCTTTTTTATTGTATGTTTTTGATATGGATTCAATTAATCTTCAGAGTATTTTCCAGGAACTCTCATTTTTTCAAGGTCTTTAAGATTGTCTGGTAAATGATAACTAATAATGTGATTAAATTTTTCTAATCTTACGCATCCATGCACATCTGCAGAAAAGGTGATTTCATCAATTCCAATAGTGTCATGTGGTCCGAGATAAGGTTCTGATGTGAAAGTAACATAATAAGTATTTTTGCCAGAAGTAATGTTTTTCACAAAAACGCTATAATAATTTACAATTGGTGAAGTAGTATAATATTCATCATAAAAATCGTTTGATGCCTTTTCAATCTTAGTTAAATATGTATTTATTAATAGCTGATTATAATCTTCTCTTGTATCAGAAGTTCCAATGTTAGAAGTAGTAATGATTTCATTCATATTTGTTTTAGCTAATAAGCAGCCAACAAGAATGGTATTTAGTAATATCATTAATATAAGTATATTCTTTCTATTTTCTTTTATTAATCCAAACAAATGATCACCTCAATAAATTATATGTTAGGATAATAGGTTTCATGAAAATCTTGTTGCACATAAATGAATCTTTCAATTAATATTTCTTGTTTTTAAATCCCTATTCTCAGTGTTAGAGTTACGTCTTCTTTGCGTTGATTATAATTGGATTTAATAAAAACATTATGTTTTGAGAATATAGTATGTAATGAGTGATCTTAAAGTAATTATATTGTATGAATACACAGCTTTGCCTCAAAAGTCTACAACTCCATGATAGGGGATTTATGATATAAAAAGACCGTTAGTGCCATGGAAATGAGACTATAAACCAATTCTGGAAGCCAAAGCTTACAGAATTGGTTTTGTCCATAGGCTCATTGGAATGTTTGAAACGTCGGTCTTTTTATATCATAAATCCCCTATCATGGAGCAGAAAGATAAAAAAGGCAAAGCGTTCGTTTGCTAACATCTTTAGTTTATGATGCTGTAATCGACCAGTCTACACAATTGGATATATATAAACCCATATTCATCTAATAAATTTGCTCAACTAAAGTAGAGGCTTTTTCAGAGCCCTCCAAAAAGTTAAAAGTTTATGAAAATTACATAGTTAAAGTTTACTTTTTACAAAATGCGTGTTAATATTATTGTATGCAAACAAATAAAAAAAAGGAATCCCAGAAAAAATGCACAAAATTTACATAAGAATTATAAGAAATATAATGACAATAAAGGGAGTGAAGGTATGATATCAAATCAAATTTTACAAAATACAATTGAAGGATTAAAAGCAATTGCACGTATTGATTTATGCGTTATGGATACTGAAGGAAAAGTATTAGCAACAACTGTTGTTAATGCAGATGACTACGAAAAGGCAACTCTTGCCTTTGTTGAGTCACCAGCAGATAGTCAGGTATTACAAGGATACCAATTTTTCAAGGTTTTTGATGAACATCAGCTTGAGTATGTTATTTTGGCCAGAGGCGATAGTGAAGATGTATATATGGTGGGTAAAATCGCATCTTTCCAAATTCAAAACCTGTTAATTGCATATAAAGAAAGATATGATAAAGATAATTTTATTAAGAATTTGTTATTAGATAACCTGCTTTTAGTAGATATATATAATCGTGCTAAAAAGCTTCATATTGAAACAGATGTTAGAAGAGTAGTATATATTATTGAAACTAAGTATGAAAAAGATAATAATGCATTAGAAATGGTTAGAAGTCTGTTTTCAAGTAAGACAAAAGATTTTATAACGGCTGTTGATGAAAAGAATATTATATTAGTTAAAGAATTAAAAACCAGTGAAAGTTACGATGACTTAAGCAAAACAGCTAAGGTTGTATTGGATATGATGAATACAGAAGCAATGACTAAGGCACATGTGGCATTTGGAACTATTGTTAATGAAATAAAAGATGTGTCTAGATCTTATAAAGAAGCTAAGATGGCACTAGATGTAGGAAAGATTTTCTACAGTGATCGTAATGTTGTAGCTTATGGAAGCCTTGGAATTGGCAGACTTATTTATCAGTTGCCAATGCCTCTTTGTAAAATGTTTATAAAGGAAATCTTTGATGGAAAATCACCAGACGATTTCGATGAAGAAACATTAACAACAATTAATAAATTCTTTGAAAATAGTTTAAACGTATCAGAAACCTCCAGACAGCTATATATTCATAGAAACACTTTAGTATATAGACTTGATAAGTTACAAAAGAGTACAGGTCTTGATCTTAGAGTATTTGAAGATGCAATAACCTTTAAAATTGCTCTTATGGTTGTAAAATACATGAAATATATGGAAAGTTTAGAATATTAATTGGATTTTTTAAGGCAAATTGCCGATTGAAACAATAGAAGACTTTTGATATTATAATATTGCATTAAATAAATGCTTGGGGCTATTACCTTATGTAATGGTTTCCAAGCATATATGTTTATGAATAATTGGAATTAATAGGAAAAAAAGGAGGCTTGCAGAATTAATGATAGCTTTAGAAAATGTAACAAAGACATATCAATCGGGTATAACAGCTATAAATGACGTTAGCTTAAAGATAGAAAAGGGGGAATTTGTATTTATAGTAGGCAGTAGCGGTTCAGGTAAATCAACATTAGTGAAGCTTTTATTAAAAGAACTTGAACCGACTTTTGGAAGAATTATTATAAATGGTAAAGAACTTGGCAAACTAAGAAAAGGAATGATACCAAAACATAGAAGATCTATAGGTGTAGTATTTCAAGATTTTAGATTACTAAAGGATAGAAATGTATATGAAAATATAGCCTTTGCACAAAGGGTAATAGAAGCGTCACAAAGAAGTATAAGAAGAAGGGTGCCTATGATGTTAACCCTTGTAGGTCTTGGAGATAAATACAAATCATTTCCAAGGGAATTATCAGGAGGGGAACAGCAAAGAGTAGCTTTGGCAAGAGCTTTAGTTAATAATCCGCCAATTTTATTATGCGATGAACCAACGGGTAATTTGGACCCAAAAAATTCATGGGAGATAATGAATCTTTTGGAGGAAGTTAACAAAAGAGGGACCACTGTTTTGGTTGTAACACACAATAAAGAAATAGTAGACATTATGCAAAAAAGGGTAATAACCATGAATAAAGGCATAATTATCAGTGATGAACAAAAAGGAAGGTATTTACATGAAAGTTAGTACATTGTCATATAGCATGAAGCAGGGTGTAAAGAATATAAAAAGAAATAAGATGTTTTCACTGGCATCAATTGGCACTATAATGGCGTGTATATTTCTATTTGGTATATTTTATGCTATTGTAGCTAACTTTCAATATATGGTTAAAAGTGCAGAAACATCAGTAAATGTTACAGTTTTTTTTGATGATGGAATATCACAGGAACAAATTGATAAAATTGGGGAACAAATTAAAAAAAGGGTAGAAGTGTCTGAAGTTAAATTTATATCCGCTGAAGAAGCATGGGAAAAGTTTAAAAAAGAATATTTTAAAGATATGGATGAATTGCTAGTAGGATTTAATGAGGACAACCCATTGCAGGATTCAGCTTCATATGAAATATATTTAAATGATGTTGCAATGCAGCCAACGCTTGTTAAATATTTAGAACATTTGGAAGGAATAAGACAAGTTAACAGTTCAGAAGCTACAGCGACGGGACTTGAGAAGATAAATTTATTAGTTGCGTATATTTCTATGGCAATTATAATTATATTACTGGCAGTAGCTGTATTTTTAATTAGCAATACAGTAACAATCGGAATTACAGTTAGAAAAGAAGAAATATCAATTATGAAATTAATAGGAGCAACAGACTTCTTTGTAAAAGCTCCTTTTATAGTAGAAGGTGTAATTATTGGAATTGTTGGTTCAATAATTCCGGTTATACTATTATATTTTGTTTATAATAAGGTTATTGATTATGTATCAACTAAATTTAATATATTGTCAGGTATTTTAACATTTTTGCCAGACATAGAAGTATTTAAAATATTACTTCCGGTTTCTTTGGTAATAGGAATTGGAATAGGATTTTTTGGAAGCTTTATTACAATAAGAAAGCACTTAAGAGTATAGAGGTGTAATTATGATAAAGAAAATTAAGAAAATATTAGCCTTTACTTTAGTTGGCATTATGGTAATATCATTATCGTTAACTACACTTGCCAGTGAAATAGATAAGGCAAAGGATAAGAAAACAAGCTTAGAAGAAAGAAAGAAGGAAACTCAAAAGGCACTTAATAAGCTTGAAGAAGAAAAAGGTGATATCGTAAAATACATTGATACACTTGATAAGGAATTAAGCAGATTAACAAATGAAATTGATGAGCTTACACTTTCTGTAGAAGAAATAGAAAAAGTAATAGAAATTACCGAGGAAGAGTTAAAGGCAGCAAAAGAAAATGAAGTTAACCAATATGCCACTATGAAACAAAGAATTAAGTTTATGTATGAAAATGGTAATTCTGCATATATTGATGTCCTTCTTGATTCTGAAAGTTTATCTGATTTGCTAAATAAATCAGAATATATCTTAAAGATATCAGAATATGATAGAAATATGTTGGAAAGGTATGTTAAAACTAAAGAACTGGTTATAGAAAAAGAAGAGGAAGCTAAAAAAGTTCATCAGGAACATTTAGAAGCCTTAGAGGAACTGGATTATGAAAAAGCTGCCGCTGAAGAATTAGTTAATAATAAAACCATTGAGCTTAAAAAATATGAAAGTGATATTGGAGATTCAGAAGTAATGCTTGCTGAGTATCAAAAAGATATTGAAGCTCAGGAAAAATTAATAGAAGAAATGATAGAGCAGGAAAGAATCAGGCAAGAGCAAGAGGCTGAAAGAATCAGGCTTGAAAAAGAAGCAGAAAAAAAACGATTGGCAGAAGAAGCAGCAGAAAAAATACGTTTAGCTAAAGAAGCAGAAAAGAAACGCTTGGAAGAAGAAGAAAAAGCAAGACTTGCTAAAGAAAAGGAAAAAGAAGAAAAAGAACAGGAAGAGATTGTTGCTAGTACAGGAGATTTTATTTGGCCTTGCCCTTCTAGCAATAGAATTACTTCTTATTTTGGCAATAGAGATCAGCCGACAGAAGGTGCCAGTACAAATCATAAAGGAATTGATATTGGTGCTCCAACTGGTACAAATATTGTAGCATCAGCAGGTGGAACAGTAATTATTTCCACATATGCTACGGCAGCAGGCAATTATATTATGATATCACATGGAAATGGAATGTACACAGTATATATGCATTGCTCGAAATTAATTGCAAAGGTAGGTGATACAGTTTCTCAGGGAGAGGTAATAGCTTTAGTTGGCTCAACAGGAGTATCTACAGGTCCTCATTTACATTTTGGAATAATGGAAGGTAGTCAATATGTGGATCCATTAGATTATGTTAATTAATGGTTTTATACTATTATATAAGTTTAAAAAATTGGCAGTATTCAATATCAATAAATAATTATCTGATTTTTATCATATAATATTAAGACTGCAATAAAAAGGAGTAACATATGGGCGATAAAAGAAATTTTTTAAAAGGTTTATTAATGGGAATATTATGTACTACCCTTGTTTTGGCTGTAACATTTATAACATTAAAACCCAATATTAATTTTGATGGAGTTTTGGATAATAAGGCTGATACGGCAGATGCGGCAGAAAATAATTCAAATGCAGAAAATGATAAGATTATACAAAAAATAAATTTATTAAAAGAGATGATAGATAAATATTTTCTTGAAGATGTAGAAGATAAAGATTTGGCTACAGGTATTTACAAAGGTTTAATTTCAAGCTTAGAAGATCCGTACTCTGCTTACTATACTCAGGAAGAATATAAGGCGGTACTAGCTTCTTCATCAGGAACATATTCAGGAATTGGCGTTACAGTTTCACAAAATCCTAGCACAGGCATTATAACAGTAGTAAAACCATTTAAGGAAGGACCCGGATACGAGGCAGGTCTTTTACCGGGAGACATAATATACAAGGTAAATGGTGAAGAGGTTACAGGTCTTGATATTTCAGAGGTTGTATCTCAAATAAAAGGTTTGGAAGGTACAGAAGTAGAAATTTCAGTAGTAAGGGAAGGTGAATCTGAGCCGGTTGTCTTTACGGTAAAAAGAGAAAAGATTGAAGTTCCTACTATAGAATACGAAATGCTTGATAATAATATAGGTTATATTTTGGTAAGTGAGTTTGATGAAGTAACCTTGGAGCAGTTTAAAAATGCAGTAAAAGAGTTAGAAAAACAAAAGCAAACAGGCATGATTATTGATTTGAGAAACAACCCGGGAGGATTACTTGATGTTGTGGTTGGCATGCTTGATTACATTCTACCAGATGGTATGATCGTTTACACTGAAGACAAAAACGGTAAGCGTGAAGAATTTAAATCTAAGGATAAAAATGAGTTTAAAAAGCCTTTAGTAGTTTTAATTAATGAAAATAGTGCCAGTGCTTCTGAAATATTTGCCGGAGCAGTTAAAGACTATAAGGTTGGAACTTTGGTAGGAAAAACTTCCTTTGGAAAAGGTATTGTTCAAAGAATTTTAAAGTTAAATGATGGAACAGCACTTAAGTTAACAATATCTAAATATTTTACTCCTAACGGTAATAATATTCATAAGATTGGTATAGTTCCTGATATTGAAGTTGATTTGTCAGATGATTTAAAGAAGAAAGCAATTCTTGAAAAATCAGAAGATACTCAATTACAAAAGGCGATTGAAGTAATTAAAGGGAAATAATAATAAAGGTAGGGGCTTACTTAAAATTAGTCCCTATCTTTTAAATATTTTAATATATTAATTGATTCAAGATATAGTATTTAAACAAAATCTATTATATATTTAATTGCAAAATATTTATTTAGTGCATCTTTAAACAAACGGCTGTTTAGAAAACAAAAATAATTCTGATATAATATATAGTAGTTATAAGAACAATTGAACGCGAACAATTGTTCTTTTTGTCTGGACTTTTTAAACATAATATGATATAATCTTACTAATAATAGTCACAATTGGAGGCGAACAGATGGACCAGTTCAAACTACAGGCACCATTCCAGCCAACGGGCGATCAGCCCCAGGCTATAGAAGAATTAGTAAAAGGTTTTAAAGAAGGTAATCAATTCCAGACCCTTCTTGGAGTTACAGGCTCAGGAAAAACCTTTTCTATGGCAAATGTCATACAGGCATTGCAAAAACCTACATTAATTATTGCACATAATAAAACTTTAGCGGCCCAGTTATATGGAGAATTTAAAGAGATGTTTCCTGATAACGCAGTAGAATATTTTGTATCCTACTATGACTATTATCAGCCAGAGGCATATGTACCGTCAACGGATACTTATATTGAGAAGGATTCTGCAATTAATGATGAAATTGATAAACTCAGACATTCAGCCACAGCCGCCCTTTCGGAAAGAAAGGATGTTATAATTGTAGCATCAGTGTCATGTATATATGGACTTGGTAGCCCAATAGATTATCAGGAGATGGTTATTTCCTTAAGGCCTGGTATGATAAGGGACAGAGATAGTATTCTTCGTAAACTAGTTGAAATCCAGTTTACAAGGAATGATTTGGACTTTAAGAGGGGAAGTTTTAGAGTCAGAGGAGATGTTGTTGAGATTTTTCCTGCAACTTCAGACGATGTAGCCATAAGGGTAGAATTTTTTGGAGATGAGATTGACAGAATTACCGAAATAGATGTTTTAACAGGAGAAATTAAATGTCTCCTTGAGCATATTGCAATATTTCCTGCATCGCACTATGTAGTATCCCCAGAAAAATTAGAAATAGCAATAGGTAAAATAGAAGAAGAATTAAAAGAAAGAATAGTTTATTTTAAAAGTGAAGATAAATTATTAGAAGCACAGCGTATCTCTGAGAGAACTAATTTTGATATTGAGATGCTTAGAGAAACCGGTTTTTGTTCAGGTATTGAAAACTACTCAAGACATATGGCGGGATTAGAGCCGGGTAGTACGCCAAATACCCTGATTGATTATTTTGGGGATGAATTTCTGATTATAGTTGATGAATCTCATATAACCATACCTCAAGTAAGAGGAATGTATGCAGGAGACCAGTCTCGTAAAGCAACTCTTATTGATTTTGGTTTTAGACTTCCTTCAGCAAAGGATAACAGGCCTCTTAATTTTACCGAATTTGAAAGTAAGATTGACCAGATGATGTTTGTATCTGCTACCCCATCAGTATACGAAGCTGAACATGAATTAATGAGGGTAGAACAGATAATAAGACCAACAGGATTACTTGACCCTCAAATTACGGTTAAACCTGTAGAAGGTCAAATTGACGACTTAGTTACTCAGGTTAATATAGAAGTCGAAAAAGGCAATAAAATACTAGTTACAACCTTGACTAAAAGAATGGCAGAAGATTTAACCGATTATATGAGAGAGGTTGGAACAAGAGTAAAATATTTACATTCAGATATTGATACTCTGGAGCGTTCAGAAATTATTAGAAATATGCGACTTAATGTATTTGATGTACTTGTTGGAATCAATCTTTTAAGAGAAGGACTAGATATACCAGAGATAACTTTGGTAGCAATATTAGATGCAGACAAAGAAGGCTTCCTTCGTTCAGAAACTTCACTAATTCAAACAGTAGGACGAGCTGCCAGAAATTCTGAGGGAAGGGTTATTATGTATGCTGATAAGATCACTGATTCCATGAACAAGGCAATATCTGAAACCAATCGAAGAAGGCAAATTCAGCAACAATATAATGAAGAACATGGAATAACTCCAACTACTATACAGAAAAAAGTCAGAGACTTAATAAGTATTTCAAAGGCTGCTCAAAGAGATATATCAGAAATTGACAAAGACATAGAATCTATGAGTAAAAAAGAATTAACAGCATTAATATCAAAATTAACTAAAAAGATGCATACAGCGGCGGCTGAATTAAACTTTGAAGCAGCAGCAGAATTAAGAGACAAACTAGTAGAACTTAAAAAACAATTACATGAAATAGACTCGTAAAACAGAGGTGCAAAATGTCAGATAAAAAACAATATATTAAGATAAAGGGTGCTAAGGAGCATAATTTAAAAAACATTTCGGTTAACATTCCAAGAAATGAGTTTGTGGTATTAACAGGATTAAGCGGTTCAGGAAAGTCTTCCTTGGCATTTGACACAATTTATGCAGAAGGTCAAAGAAGATATATGGAATCATTATCTTCTTATGCAAGACAATTCTTAGGTCAAATGGAAAAACCAGATGTAGAGAATATTGAAGGACTTTCTCCGGCAATTTCAATAGATCAAAAGTCAACTAACAGAAATCCCCGTTCTACAGTAGGAACAGTTACTGAAATTTATGATTATTTGCGTTTATTATATGCAAGAATTGGAATACCTCATTGTCCAAAATGTGGTAAAGAAATAAAAAAGCAAACAGTTGATCAAATGGTAGATGATATAATGAAACTATCAGAAGGTACAAAATTTCAATTGTTAGCTCCGGTTGTAAGAGGCAGAAAAGGTGAACACAGTAAAATATTTGAACAGGCAAAAAAGAGCGGTTATGTTAGGGCAATGGTTGATGGTAATTTATATGAATTATCAGAAGAAATAAAACTAGATAAAAATAAAAAACATAACATAGAAATCATTATTGACAGATTAGCTGTACGTGATGGTATAGAAAAAAGACTTTCTGATTCAATCGAAACAGTTATGCATCTATCGGAGGGATTAATGATTGTTGATGTAATAGACGGAGAAAAGATGAACTTTAGCCAAAGCTTTTCTTGTCCAGATTGTGGAATAAGTATAGAAGAAATTGAACCAAGAATTTTCTCATTTAATAATCCATTTGGAGCATGTCCGGTTTGCCATGGTATAGGCATAAAGATGGAGTTTGCCGAAGAACTAATTATTCCAGACTCCTCACTTAGTATAGCACAAGGAGCTATAGCAGCAATGGGATGGCAGTCAGCAACAGATCCTTCCAGTTATACAGGATGTATTTTAGAGGCACTTTCCAAGGAATATAAATTTGACTTACATGCACCGTATGAGTCGTACTCTGATGAGGTAAAAGACATGCTTTTCAACGGTACTAATGGTGTATCTGTAAAAGTACACTATAAAGGAATGCGTGGTGAAGGGGTTTATGACGTAGAATTCGAAGGCTTAATTAAAAATTTACAAAGAAGATACAGGGAAACCTCTTCAGATAGTCAAAAGCAGGAGTATGAAAGCTTTATGCATACAACTCCATGTACAGAATGTAGCGGAAGAAGACTTAAAAAAGAAGCTTTGGCAGTTACTGTTGGAGGTAAGAACATACATGAAATGAGTATTTTTTCTTTAAAAATTTTATACGATTTCGTTAATAATTTAGACTTAAGCCCTATGCATTTTAAAATAGGAGAACAGGTATTAAAGGAAATTATTGCAAGAATAGGTTTTTTAATAGATGTGGGACTAGATTATTTAACGTTAGCCCGTGCCACAGGATCTTTATCGGGAGGAGAGGCTCAAAGAATCAGACTTGCAACCCAGATTGGATCAGGGCTGGTTGGAGTTGCATATATTTTAGATGAGCCTAGTATCGGACTTCATCAAAGGGATAACGATAAACTATTAAAAACTTTAAATAATCTGCGTGATTTAGGCAATACCTTAATTGTAGTAGAGCACGATGAAGATACTATGTTTGCAGCAGATCACATAATTGATATAGGCCCTGGAGCAGGTGAACATGGCGGTCAGGTAATTGCAGAAGGTACAGCAGAAGAAATTATGAAAATTCCTGAATCCATAACAGGGGCGTACTTAAGTGGAAGGATTAAAATACCAGTTCCCGATTCAAGAAGAGAACCTACCGGCTTTTTAACAATTAAAGGTGCTAAGGAAAATAATTTAAAAAATATAGATGTAGACATACCCCTAGGTATTATGACCTGTGTTACAGGAGTATCCGGCTCGGGAAAAAGTTCTTTGATTAATGAGATCTTATATAAAAGATTATCAAGAGATTTAAACCGTTCAAGATGTATTCCAGGAAAACATCTTGACATTATTGGATTAGATAGTCTTGATAAGGTAATTAACATCGACCAGTCACCAATAGGAAGAACTCCAAGATCTAATCCTGCCACCTATACAGGAGTGTTTGATCAAATCAGGGATCTTTTTGCAACAACTGCCGATGCCAAAGCTAAAGGCTACAAAAAAGGAAGATTCAGCTTTAACATAAAAGGTGGCAGATGTGAAGCATGTTCTGGAGATGGTATATTAAAGATTGAGATGAACTTCCTACCAGATGTTTATGTTCCATGTGAAGTATGTGGAGGAAAACGATATAATAGAGAAACCTTGGAAGTTAAATATAAAGGTAAGAGTATTTATGATGTCTTAGATATGACAGTTGAGGAAGCTGTAAAATTCTTTGAGAATATTCCAAATATTAAGCGTAAAATGGAAACTTTAAATGATGTAGGATTATCATATATCAGGTTAGGACAACCATCCACGACCCTTTCCGGCGGTGAAGCACAAAGAATTAAACTGGCAACAGAGCTTAGCAAAAGAAGTACAGGAAAGACAATTTATATACTAGATGAGCCAACCACTGGACTACATTTTGCTGACGTTCATAAATTAATTGAGATTTTAAGACGCCTATCCGAAGGGGGCAATACAGTTGTTATAATTGAACATAATCTGGAGGTTATTAAAACTGCTGACTTTATAATTGATATTGGACCAGAAGGCGGAGACAAAGGCGGAAAAGTTATTGCTAGGGGAACCCCAGAAGAAATAGCAAATAATAAAAAATCATATACAGGTTATTACGTGGAAAAGTGCTTAAATAGCAGGTAGATATTTATTAATTAAGACTTTCGGCTAAATCATACAAAAATTATTTAGTTTGTTTTGTAATGTTGTCTATTTTTTTGTAAAAAACTTTTTGCAAATTATGGTAGAATAAAGTATAATTTTAGAGTATCAATAAGTTGTATATGTAAATAAATTACAAATTTGGAGGTTGCACATGAAGAACGAAATGGTCTTAATTCTTGACTTTGGAGGTCTTAGAACCCAATTATTGGCAAGAACAATTAGAAACTTTAAAATTTATTGTGAAATACTACCTTACAATGCTTCTATTGACAAAATAAAGGCAACAAATGCAAAAGGTATCATCACAACAGAATGCTCCAACAATAATGATTTACAGTGTGATGAAGAAGTCTTTAAAATTGGAGTCCCTGTCCTGAAATTAGACACTAATGAAGAATCTACAAACAAGCTTCATCAATTCTTATTTGATACATGTAAATGTTCAGGCGATTGGGAAATTTCTGCTTTTGTAGATAATGCCATTGCTTCAATTAAGGAAACTGTGGGAGATAAAACAGTTCTTTGTGCACTATCTGGCGGAGTAGATTCAACTGTATTGGCAGTTATGCTTCACAAAGCAATTGGTAAGCAACTAACATGTATATTTGTTGATCATGGACTTATGAGAAAGTTTGAGCCAGAACAGGTTGAAACAGTGTTTAGAGAACAATTTGATATGAATCTGATTAAAGTTGATGCAGAAGAAAGATTCCTAAGCAGATTATCAGGTGTTAATGATCCAGAACAAAAACGTAAGATTATAGGTGAAGAGTTTATTCGAGTATTTGAAGAAGAAGCCAAGAAAATTGGGGTGGTTGACTTTTTAGCTCAAGGAACGATTTATCCTGATATTATAGAAAGTGGTATTGGCGGAGCGGTAGTTAAAAGTCATCATAATGTAGGTGGACTTCCTGAACATGTGGATTTCAAAGAATTAATTGAGCCTTTAAGAAATCTTTTTAAAGACGAAGTTCGTGCTGCTGGTGAAATATTAGGTATCCCATCAGATATGGTTTGGAGACAACCTTTCCCAGGACCAGGTCTTGGTGTTCGTGTAATAGGTGCAATTACAAAAGAAAGACTTGATATTTTAAGAGATGCAGATTACATTTTTAGAGAAGAGATTGCAAAAGCTAAGTTGGATAGAGAGATTAGCCAGTACTTTGCAGTAATTACTGATATGAAAAGCGTTGGGGTTACGAAAGAAGCAAGAACATATGATTATACAATTGCACTTCGTGCAGTAAAAACAACTGATTTTATGACAGCAGAATGGGTGAAGGTGCCTTATGAAGTGCTGGAGATTGCTTCTAAGAGGATTTGCGAGGAAGTTAATAGAGTTAATAGAGTTGTGTATGATATAACTAGTAAGCCACCAGCTACTATCGAGTTTGAATAACGGACATTTTGACTGGAAGCCAAGTAAAATAAATGGCTTCCAGTCTTTTGCTTTTGCTCGTGACACTAATATGACACTGAGATTAAAGATTGTACTTTTCATACTGGTGGTTTGTCAACACTTATTTATACAATTTTTATTCGGACATAGTTGTTTGTACTTCGCTTATATCTATTGCAATTTTATTCTCTTTGTCAGTATAATTATTTGCTTTGCTCAATCTATATTCTATTGGTGACATGTTAT
>JAVBPB010000149.1:0-23099 GCA_031549965.1 Mobilisporobacter sp.
GTATAATAGCTGGATTAGTCAGTGGTATTTTACTGAGTAAATTAATGTACTTATTGTTACTTAGATTACTTAGATTTGATGCAAAATTAGGATTTGAAATATCAATTGAAGCAATTTTGGCATGTATTTTACTATTTGGAATAATCTTCATACTTAATTTATTTTTTACCTTATTTCAAATATACACCTCCAAACCTATTGAACTTTTAAAGGCCGGTCAAATAGGTGAAAGAGAACCAAAAACAAAATTGTTGATTACATTAATTGGGATCGTAACACTTTTTATAGGATATTATATTGCAGTAACAACAAAACAGCCTCTTTCAGCAATTAATTTATTTTTTATTGCAGTATTATTTGTAATTATTGGAACATATTGTATTTTTACAGCAGGAAGCATTACATTACTAAAAATACTAAGAAGAAATAAGAAATTTTACTATAAACCAAATAATTTCATATCGATCTCAAACATGATTTTTAGAATGAAAAAAAATGCAGGAGACCTATCTGCAATATGCATTCTTTCATCAGCAGTATTAGTTATGCTTTCAACCTCTATATCACTTTATATAGGCGTTGAAGATGTTTCAAGAAATATGTGTCCAAGAGATTTTCAAATAAGTCTTTATGGAATGAAAGAGAATATCAAAGAAGATATAAGCAATAAAATTGACGAAATCCTTAAAACATACAATACCAATCAAAAAGATGCCATTAGTTATAGAAGCCTTTCTTTAATTTTAGAAGAAAATGATGGAAAGTTAGAAATAGGGAATACTTACATGAATTCTACAGAAAACTTAAGAAGTATGTGTATGGTACCACTTGAAGATTACAACCAAGTAATGGGAACTTCCATTGAACTTTCCGATAATGAAATTCTGTTTTACGCTACAGACGATTCTAAGATTGTCGGAAACCTAACAGCAATAAACAAAGACTTTATTGTTAAGGAAAATCTAAATGGATTTATGAATTTTAATAAGGAAACCCTAGACGATATTGTAATAACCTATTATGTAGTTGTAAAAGATATGAATTTAATAAATGAAATGAAAACATTACAACAAAAGGTGTACAAAGATGCCACAATAGTATACGAATATGGATTTAATCTAACATCCAATGTCGATAACAAAGTTTATGACGACATAAAATCTATGATAGAGGAAATTAAAGGTAAATCATATTACAATGTGGATTACATTAATAAAGCCAGAGATGAATTTTACGCCATATATGGAGGCTTATTTTTTATCGGAATCTTCCTTGGAGCTTTATTTATTTTGGGTACCATCCTAATAATATACTACAAGCAAATTTCAGAAGGGTATGAAGACAAAGAAAGATTTGCAATAATGCAAAAAGTAGGACTTAGTAAACTCGAAATAAAGAAAACCATAAATTCCCAAGTGCTAACAGTATTCTTTCTGCCACTAATAACAGCAGTAATCCACATAATATTTGCCTTTCCAGTAATAACAAAGCTATTGTCCATGTTAGGGCTTAGAAACGTTCAGCTTTTTGAACTATGCACAATTGGAACAATCATAATATTTGCAGCAGCATACGGAATAATCTACGCCATAACCTCAAGGGTTTATTACAAAATAGTTGAGTAATTAAGTTGACGACATTGAGCGTCCGTAGGAAAAAAACCTTAAGTCAGCAAGATTGGCAGTGAATAGTAACTATTCACTAGCAAAAAATTCACCAAGATAAAAATAGTATTAGACAATCGCAATAAAACATGATAAAATATGCTTCAAGAGATTATTTATTAAATGTTTATAGGAGGTAAAAAATGGGAGAAAAGTATTGTTTAATTACCAGAAGTGATTTTGATGGTTTAGTATGTGCTATGATTTTAAAGGAGCTTAATTTAATAGATAATATTAAATTTGTTCATCCAAAAGACATGCAAGATGGTTTAATCGTAGTTACAGATAAAGATATAACAACAAACTTACCATATGTTGACGGCGTTTACTTAGCATTTGATCACCATTTAAGTGAAGTATCAAGAACGGGAGCAAAAAAGGAGAACCATATAATTTCTCCAACGGCACCATCAGCAGCGAGAGTTGTATATGAATATTACGGTGGAAAAGAAAAATTACCTAGAATAACAGATGAAATAATGTTAGCAGTAGATAAAGCGGATTCAGCCCAATTTACTTTAGAAGACATATTAACGCCAAAAGACTGGGAATTACTAAGCTTTTTAATGGATGCAAGAACAGGACTTGGACGTTTTAGAGATTTTAGAATTTCAAACTATCAGTTAATGATGCAGTTAATTGATTTTTGTTTAGATCATACAATTGAAGAAATACTAGAGCTTCCTGATGTTAAAGAAAGAGTTGATTTATATTTTAAACAACAGGAATTATTTAAACAACAAATTGAAAAAGTACATAAAGTATATGACGATGTAGTTGTACTTTATTTAAAAGACGAAGAAACAATTTATACTGGCAACAGATTTATGGTTTATGCTATGTATCCACAGGCTAAGATTTCTGTACATGTAATGTGGGGACTTAAAAAACAGAATACAGCAGTTACAATTGGAAAATCCATAATAGATAGAAGTTCTACCGTAAATATTGGTGAAATTTGTTTAGAATACGGTGGCGGCGGTCATTTGAATGCCGGAACATGCCAGTTAGATAATGACAAGGTTGATGAAATATTACCAGATATAATTAAAAAATTAAATGCTAAATAATATTTAAAACATTGAGAGGGTATCTTATGATACCCTCTCAAAATTGATACCAAAAGGTGGAGACTATGGAAGTAAAAATATATACAGACGGTTCAGCAAGAGGTAATCCAGATGGCCCGGGGGGTTATGGCACTATAATCGAATATGTTGATTCAAAAGGAACAACCCATGTTAGAGAATACTCTTGTGGATACAAAAAAACAACTAATAACAGAATGGAATTAATGGCTGCAATAATAGGTCTTGAGGCTTTAACCAAACCATGTAATGTTTTACTTTATTCAGATTCACAGTATTTAATAAAAGCTTTTAATGAGCATTGGATTGATGGATGGATAAAAAAAGGCTGGAAACGTGGAAAAAATGAAGATGTAAAAAACGTGGATCTTTGGAAGAGAATGCTAGAAGCAAAACAAAAGCATAACGTAACATTTATTTGGGTAAAGGGTCATGCAGGGCATGAACAAAATGAAAGATGTGACAGACTGGCAACAACAGCAGCAGATGGAAATAACTTAATAGATGATGTACAATATTGAAGGGACGAATAATAAATGCAATTAACACCAATGATGCAGCAATATATGGAGATAAAAGAACAATATAAGGATTGTATTTTGTTTTACAGACTAGGTGATTTTTATGAGATGTTCTTTGATGATGCAATTGTTACATCAAAAGAATTAGAAATAACCTTAACAGGCAAAAATTACGGGCAAGAAGAAAAAGCACCTATGAGCGGAGTACCTTATCACTCAGTAGAAGGCTATTTAAATAAATTAATCTCAAAAGGATATAAAGTAGCAATATGCGAACAGGTAGAAGATCCAAAATCAGCAAAAGGTATAGTAAAAAGAGAAGTTGTAAGAATTGTTACACCAGGTACGAATCTTAATACCCAATCACTTGATGAGACTAAAAATAACTACTTAATGTGTATTGTTTACTTATGTGATAATTTTGGAATTTCAGTTGTGGATGTAACTACAGGAGATTTTCATGTAACCGAAGTTTCCTCTGTACCAAAACTTTTAGATGAAATTAATAAATTTTCACCATCAGAAATCATATGTAACGAAGCTTTTTATTTATCAGGAATAGATATTGACGAGCTTAAAAATAGAAACAATATTGTTATATATTCACTGGAATCATGGAACTTTGATGATGAGTTATGTATCAGAAAAATAAAGGAACATTTTAAAATTTCTAATTTAAATGGACTTGGATTAAAGGATTTAGAAACAGGAACAATTTCAGTTGGTGCACTATTAATTTATCTATATGATACACAAAAGAACTCATTGCACCATTTAACAAATTTAACTCCATATACAACTAATAAATACATGATTATAGACAGTTCCACCAGAAGAAATTTAGAGCTTACAGAAACACTTAGGGAAAAACAAAAAAAAGGTTCACTTCTTTGGGTTATGGATAAAACCAAAACTGCAATGGGTGCAAGGCTATTAAGAAGCTATATTGAACAGCCTTTAATTAAAATAGATGAAATAAACAACAGATTAGATGCAATAGATGAACTAAATAATAATGTAATTATTCGTGAAGAAATCAGGGAATATTTAAATACAATTTATGATTTAGAGAGACTTATAAGTAAGGTAAGTTATATGACAGCCAATCCAAGAGACTTAATTGCCTTTAAATCCTCCCTTGAAATGCTGCCTCATATAAAATCTTTACTTGGAGATATGGATTCAAAAATCCTTAGTCAATTACATAACAATTTAGATACACTTGAAGACATATATGCTCTAATCCATAATTCGATAATGGATGAGCCTCCTTTTCAGGTAAAAGAAGGTGGTATAATCAAGGAAGGTTATAACAGTGAAGTAGATAAATTACGTTTGTCAAAAACCGAAGGCAAGAACTGGCTATCTGACTTAGAAGCCAGAGAAAGAGAAAATACAGGCATTAAAAACCTAAGAGTAAAATATAACAAAGTTTTTGGTTATTATCTGGAAGTTACCAATTCATATCAAAATTTAGTTCCAGCCACATGGATGAGAAAACAAACTTTATCAAATGCTGAAAGATACACAACAGAGGAACTAAAGGAATTAGAAAATATTATATTAGGTGCAGAAGATAAGTTATTTGCCCTTGAATATGACTTATTTGTTAATATAAGAGAAAAAATATCTAATGAAGTTAAACGAATACAAAAAAGTGCAAAAACAATTGCCCAAATAGATGTATTTGCCTCTCTTTCCTTAGTATCTGAAAGAGGAAACTTCATAAGACCAACAATAAACGAAAAAGGTTTCATAGACATTAAAGACGGTCGTCATCCTGTAGTAGAAAAAATGATTTCAAATGATATGTTTGTATGCAACGATACTTATTTAGACAATGGGGATAATAAAATATCAATAATTACCGGTCCAAATATGGCTGGAAAATCAACCTACATGAGACAAACTGCCCTAATCGTATTAATGGCTCAAATAGGAAGTTTTGTACCTGCCAAAAGTGCCAACATTGGTATTGTAGACCGTATATTTACAAGAGTAGGTGCATCTGACGATTTAGCTTCAGGTCAAAGTACATTTATGGTAGAAATGACCGAAGTAGCCAATATATTAAGAAATGCAACCTGTAACAGCCTCTTAATATTAGATGAAATTGGACGTGGCACAAGTACCTTTGACGGTCTTAGCATAGCTTGGGCAGTAGTAGAACACATAAGCAATGAGAAACTTTTGGGTGCAAAAACCCTTTTTGCAACCCACTATCATGAGCTTACAGAGTTAGAAGGGAAACTATCAAGTGTAAACAATTACTGCATAGCAGTTAAAGAAAGTGGGGAAGATATAGTATTCCTTAGAAAAATAATAAAAGGCGGAGCAGACAAAAGCTACGGCATTCAGGTAGCGAAACTTGCAGGAGTTCCACAAAATGTTATAAATCGTGCAAAAGAAATAGTTGAAGAACTAAGTGACGCCGACATAACAACAAAAGCCAGACAGCTTCAAGTTGAAGATGTTAAAGTTGAAGACATAAAATCTAAAACTTCTAAAAAGAAGAAATCTTTTGAACCGAATCAGTTATCCTTATTTAGTGTGCCAGAGGAAAATAAGATTTTACAAGAAATTAAGGAATTAGATATATCTAATATGACGCCTATTGATGCCCTTAATAAGTTATGGGAGATACAGTCTAAAATTTGAATGTTTGGTCTTTAAGTTTTTCATAGAACTCTTTACGCTATATTAATACTAAAATTTTTATATCATTGCTAGAAAGGAATCTAAAATGCCAAATATTACAGTGTTAGATCAAAGTACTATTAATCAAATTGCCGCAGGTGAAGTAATTGAAAGGCCTGCATCAGCCGTAAAGGAATTGGTAGAAAATTCTATTGATGCAGGTGCCAGTGCAATTACTATTGAAATTAAAGAGGGCGGTATAAACTTTATTAGAATAACCGATAATGGCATTGGAATAGAAAAAGGAGATATTTCTTTGGCATTTTTAAGACATTCTACAAGTAAAATTAAAACTGTTGAAGATTTAATAACAGTCAGTTCTCTTGGATTTAGAGGTGAAGCTTTATCAAGTATTGCTGCTGTTTCTCAAGTAGAGTTGGTTACCAAGGTAAATGATTCATTTATGGGGATTAGATATGTAATTGAAGGCGGAGTACAAAAGTCTATAGAGGATATAGGGTGTCCGGGCGGAACAACATTTATTGTTAGAAATTTATTTTTTAATACACCTGCTAGAAGAAAATTTTTAAAGTCAGCAACAACCGAAGCTGGATACATTAATGAAATAATAGAACGGCTTTCCTTATCTCATCCAAATATTTCATTTAAATTTATATCAAATGGTCAAATAAAATTACATACTTCGGGGAATGCAAATTTAAAAGATATAATATACCATGTTTATGGTAGAGAAATATCTGCAAATTTATTGTTTATTAAGGATAAAGTTTCTTCGATTTCAATTGAAGGATATATTGGAAAACCAGTTATTTCAAGAGGAAATAGAAATTATATAAATTATTACATAAATGGACGTTATATTAAAAGTTCTATAATTAACAGAGCTATAGAAGAAGCATATAAAAATTATACAATGGTACATAAATATCCATTTACAGTTCTTCATATATCAATTGACAGCACACTAATTGATATCAATGTTCATCCTACAAAGATGGAACTTAGATTTAAAAATTCAGATGAACTTTATATGTTTATATTAAATACAATAAAAAATGGGTTGGCTGGTAAAGAACTAATTCCCAATGTATCTTTAGTTAAAGAAAAAGACACAAAAATTATTGAAAACAAAAGAAGTATTCCTGAGCCTTTTGAGTCCAAACGAAGAGAATTATATAACCAGCAAAATTCATCATCTGTTTTAAATATTAAAGAATCTTCAATTTTAGATACGTATTTAAATAAACAAGATAACATAAAAGCAATTGAGAATGTTATCCAAAATAAAAGTACAGATAGAAAAGATAATGTAAATCAGATAAAAAAAACAGATAGTTTTGAGGACATAAATAAGATAAAAAGTGCAGATTGTATTATAAATACAGATTTGAATAAAGGTACATATAATACAAAAGATACAAATCAAATTGGAAATACAAGTAGTATAGAAAGCTTAGATCAGATTGAAAATACCAATAGTACAAAAAATGTTACCCAAGTAACAATTAAAAATCAACAAATAAACTTATTTGAAGAAAAGTTTTTATCAGAACAATCCAAAACAAAATATAGAAACTTAGGCCAAATATTTCTAACCTATTGGGTAGTTGAATTTAATGAAAAACTATATTTAATCGATCAACACGCAGCACATGAAAAAGTTTTATATGAAAGAACATTAAAAAATTTAAAAAACAAAGAATATTCTTCACAATTTATTAGTCCACCAATAATTGTTACTCTTACAATGAGTGAAGAAGAAATACTAAAAAAATATTTGAAATTTTTTAAAGAATTAGGATTTGAAATCGAACATTTTGGTGGAAAAGAATATTTAATAAGTGCAATTCCTAGTGATTTATATGGTTTAGCCCAAGGAGATCTATTTATAGAATTAATAGATTCATTATCTGATGGAATAAATTATGACGATCCCTCTATAATTACAGAAAAAATTGCATCAATGTCATGTAAAGCAGCAGTAAAAGGAAACAATAAACTATCATACGAAGAAGCAAATGCTTTAATAGACGAACTTTTAAAACTGGACAATCCATATAACTGCCCACATGGCAGACCCACAATAATATCAATGTCTAAATATGAAATAGAGAAAAAATTTAAAAGAATTCAAGACTAAAGGATGAGTATAATGTATAGAGAATTAAGAAACAAAAACAAAAAAATGTCAGATGAAAAATTAAAGCAACTTTTAGAAGAGGGAGAATACGGAATCCTATCAACAGTTGACAAAGAAAACCAACCTTACGCCACTCCATTATCATATATAGCAATTGATAATAATATCTACTTTCATGGTGCAAAAGAAGGTCATAAAGTAGACAATATCAATAATGAAACAAAAGTATGTTTTTGCATAGTAGGAAAAACAGAGCCAGTATATGATAATATACATTTTTCATCATATTATGAAAGCATAGTAGCTTTTGGAAAAGCATCTAAACTTGAAGATATAGAAGAAAAAGAAGAAGTTTTATTTAAAATGACAAAAAAATATTTTCCTAATAACGAAGAAGAAATAAACCAGTACGTTAAAAAATTCAGTCAATTTGCAAATGTGTATAAAATAACAATAGAGCACATAACAGGAAAAGAATCAAAAAAAGAATAATAAAATCGGAGAATTAAATGATTGAAGAAAGAAATGATTTAAAAAGCAAAATACCATTAATCATCCTAACAGGCCCAACTGCCGTAGGTAAAACAGAAAGCTCCATAAAATTAGCCAAACAAATAAATGGTGAAATAATTTCAGCAGACTCCATGCAAGTCTACAAGCACATGGATATAGGAACCGCAAAAATCACAAAAGAAGAAATGAACGGAGTAAATCACTACCTAATAGATGAAATAGAGCCAAACGAAGAATTTAATGTAGTAAAATTTAAAACCTATGCAAGTACCTATATAAATCAAATAATCCAAAAAGGGAAAATTCCCATTATAGTAGGTGGCACAGGATTTTACATCCAAGCCATACTATATGACATAGACTTTTCCATAACAAAAGAAGACACCTCCTACAGAAAAGAACTAGAAAACCTTGCAAAAAAACACGGAAATGACTATGTTCACAACATGCTTTCCCAAGTAGACAGCATTTCATCAAAAGAAATACACCCAAACAATCTAAAACGTGTAATCAGAGCTTTAGAATACTACAAGCTTACAGGAGAAAAAATATCAACCCACAACCAAGAGCAAAGGAAAAAGGAATCCCCCTACAATTTCGTATACTTCGTAATCAACGATCACAGAAACATCCTATACGAAAAAATAGACATCCGAGTTGACCAAATGGTAAATTCCGGTCTTGTATCAGAAGTAGATAAACTATTCCAAAAAGGCTATACAAAAGAAATGGTTTCCATGCAAGGTTTAGGTTACAAGGAAATATTAGACTACCTTACAGGAAATACCTCCTTAGAAGAAGCTATCTACATCCTAAAAAGAGAAACCAGACATTTTGCAAAGCGACAGTTAACGTGGTTTAAGCGAGAAAAAGAAGTAACTTGGGTAAATAAGTACGAGCATAACAATACCAGTGAACTAATAGACTTTATGTTGCAAGAAATAAAAAAAAGGAATATTGTTTAGAAAGGACGGATTAACTATACCGTTAATGGGTCTTGAGTTGACGATATAACGGATGTAGGAAATCTACAAAAAATACCCCAAGGAGGAAAAATGAATAAAAACCTAACCCAAATATACCAAACACTAGGATTAAGCGAAAAAATACAAACTTTCTGCCAAACAATTGAAAACAACCTAAAACCTCGTTTTGATCAAATAGACCAAATAGTAGAATACAACCAAATGAAAGTAATAAATTCAATGCAAGAGTGCAAATTAAGTGATATTCATTTTATGGGTTCAACAGGATATGGCTATAATGATCTGGGAAGAGAAACCATTGAGGCAATATACGCTAAAACATTTAATGCAGAATCAGCTCTTGTACGACCTCAAATAACATGCGGAACACATGCACTTACAGTTGCCTTATCAGGAAATTTAAGACCAGGAGATGAGCTTTTATCCCCAGTTGGAAAACCATATGATACATTAGAAGGAGTAATAGGGATTAGACCAATGAGAGGCTCTCTAATGGAATATGGAGTAAAATACAAACAGGTAGACTTATTACAAACAGGTGAATTCGACTATGAAAACATAGCAAAATCAATTAACGAAAAAACAAAAATGGCTACAGTACAACGTTCAAAAGGATATGCCACAAGACCAACATTTTCAGTGAAACAAATAGGGGAACTAATAGAATTTATCAAAAAAATAAAGCCAGATATAATATGTATGGTAGACAACTGCTACGGTGAATTTGTTGAAATGATAGAACCATCAGACGTTGGAGCAGATTTAGTAGTAGGCTCTCTTATAAAAAACCCTGGGGGAGGACTGGCTCCAACTGGAGGGTATATAGTAGGAAAAGAAGAATACGTTGATAATGCTGCCTATAGACTTACAGCTCCCGGACTAGGAAAGGAACTTGGTGCCACACTTTCAATGAATCAGCCTCTATTACAAGGCCTTTTCTTAGCACCTCTTGTTGTAGGAGGAGCTTTAAAAGGAGCTATATATGCTGCAAACATCTATGAAAAATTAGGATTTAAAGTAATACCAAATAGTACCGAGTCAAGACATGATATCATACAAGCAGTAGAATTAAAAACCAAAGAAAGAATAATAGAATTTTGTAAAGGAATCCAAAAGGCAGCACCAGTAGATTCTTTTGTCATACCAGAACCTTGGGAAATGCCGGGATATGACTCAGAAGTTATAATGGCAGCAGGAGCATTTATACAAGGATCATCAATTGAACTTAGTGCAGATGCCCCAATTAGAGAGCCATATGCAGTATATTTTCAAGGAGGACTAACTTGGTATCATGCAAAATTAGGAATACAAATGTCCCTACAAAAATTATATGAAGCTGGTTTGGTAGAAATTAATTTTTAGAGCATAATAAGCCAATTAAATTAATAAAATTATTAATAAAATCAATTGGTGATGCTATTGAAAAAGGCAAATTTATTATTAAATATTTCCTTTTATTTTTTATTGATACTCCTAATCAGTTTTTTGATATTGCCATATATATACGCTGATAAACATGTATTCCATCTGCCATTTAATCTGAATCTAAATCATAGAAACTTAGTAATGGTAAAAGGGGAAACTGTAAGACTCAAGGTAATAGGAATAAATAAAAGAGTTACATTCAATACTACGGACTGGAAGGTTGCAGATGTTAATTACAATGGATGGATAAAAGCTGATAAAATAGGAAAAGCAACTATTACAGCAGAAGTAGACAATAAAAAACGAAGATGTGTAGTAAGAGTCATAGGATTAAATAAAACTTCAATAAAAATTAAAGTAGGAGAAAAATATAAGCTAAAAATAAATGGAATAATAAGCCGTGTTAAATATACCAGTAACAACAAAGAAATAGCTTTAGTTGATAGAAAAGGAATCATAAAAGGAATAAAAAAAGGAAGAACAACAATATACGTTGAAGTAAAAGGGAAAAAACTAGAATGTGTAGTTAATATAAATTAAAAAAGATCAAAATATAAATAAAAAGTTAGCATATTTTTCCCATAGTAGTACTAATATTATACTAGTAGACAATTTGGGAGAGATGCGTTATGAAGCGGGTAAGTGCCATAATAACAACTATTATATTAGTACTAAACATTGTACTAAATACTAATAGTTCAATCAATTCAGTACTTGCTAAAGAAAACCAAAATATTAATATTACATCAACCTCTGCTGTACTTATGGAAGCAACAACAGGGCAGATAATTTACGAAAAAAACTCAAAAGAAAAACTACGTCCTGCAAGCATTACAAAAATCATGACTCTAATTCTAATATTTGAAGCCTTAGAATCAGAAAAAATTCATTTAGAAGATGAAGTTTCGGTAAGTGAACATGCCGCATCCATGGGAGGCTCACAAGTATTCCTTGAGCCAAATGAGAAACAGACAGTAGACACTATGATAAAATGCATAAGTGTTGCAAGTGGAAATGATGCAAGTGTTGCAATGGCAGAATACATAGCCGGTTCAGAAGAAGAATTTGTTAGCAGAATGAATGAAAAAGCAAAAGAACTAGGTATGGACAGCACACAATTTCAAAACTGTACAGGACTAGACACAGATAATCATTATTCAAGTGCATTAGATGTAGCTATAATGTCCAGAGAATTAATAGAAAAGCATCCAGAAATACATAAATATTCAACAATATGGATGGACACTATAATCCATTCAACCAAACGAGGAGACAGCGAGTTTGGTTTAGCCAACACAAACAAGCTACTAAAGCAATACGATGGAATAACAGGACTAAAAACCGGTTCAACAAGTTTAGCAAAATATTGCCTGTCAGCAACAGCCGAAAGAAATGGAATCAAACTAATATCAGTAATAATGGCAGCCCCAGACTACAAAGTAAGATTCTCAGAAGCAAGCAAACTACTAGACTACGGGTATGCAAACGTAACCCTATTCAAAGACGATAACAAATCACTAACCATAGACCCGGTACCAGTTATTAGAGGAATAGAAAACAAAGTTACCTGCAAAGTAAAAGGAAACTTCTCCTACTTATGCCTATCAGGTGAAAACACAGCCGACATTACAAAAGAAGTAGTCCTTTATGAAAACATAAAGGCACCAATAAAAGCCGGTGACAAAGCAGGCGAAATAATATACAAACTAAACCAAAAACCAATAGGAAGTGTAGATATAATATGCGAAAATGATGTTGAAGAAGCAAAATTTATAGACTACTTCATCAAAATAATATTAAAATACGGTATAGGCATATAATTCAAATTATATTGTTCATTAATAAAATAATGGAAAATATAAATAATATATACTCATATTTCTCAATATTAGAAATATGAGTATATACGAATATAAAATCAAAGACTATGGTATTTTCATAGGCTCATTGGAATGTTTTTCACTTCTGTCTTTTCAAAGCCCCACTCAAAAGAGTCAAAAATCATTTAACTTATAAGAACACGAACAGGAGCAAAAATGATAAAATTTATTATTATAGTACTTATATTAACAATAATGATTATAATAGAAAATAGCAATTTAACCACCAAAAAGTATAACATATCAGACAAGTTTGGCAAAAATAATAAACCTCTAAAGATTGCTTTATTATCTGATCTGCATAATAACTCGTTTGGGAAAAAAAATAAAAGATTAATAGACCGAATAAATAAAGAAAATCCTGATTTAATACTGATATCAGGAGATATGTTAGTAAGCAGAAAAAATTCAGGATATGAAGTGTCATTAGAACTTTTAAAAAATCTGTCAAAGAAATATACTATATTTTATGGTAATGGAAATCATGAACAAAAAATCAGATTATATACAGATATCTATGAAAATATGTATAATGAATATACAGATAAATTAAAAGCTTTAGGAATAAAAATCCTTGTAAATGAAACTGATTATTTTGAATGGGAAAATAAAAAAATTGCTATAACCGGATCTGAAATAGGCAGAGAATATTATAAAAAATATAGAGATTATCCAATGAATGAAAATTACCTTGAAGAAATAATAGGAAAGTCTTCAAAAGAACTATATCAAATCCTTATTGCTCACAATCCTGTATATTTTAAGGAATATGTAAATTGGGGAGCTGATTTAACTGTTTCTGGACATATACATGGAGGCATAATGATTTTGCCGTTTTTAGGAGGAGTTCTTTCACCTCAGGTAAGATTTTTTCCAAAATATTACAAAGGTCATTATAAAATAAACAATAAAAGTATGGTTGTCAGTGCTGGGCTTGGATTACATACAATTAAGATTAGACTTTTTAATCGTCCTGAATTAGTAATAATTAATTTGATAAATAGTGAGAATTAATTATTTTGTACTTGAAAAATTAATAAATAATTAGTACAATGTTTTGTAGCAGTAGCTGCGAGAAGGAGAAAATTTATGATTTTAAGACTAATTGATATTACGATTCTTATAGTTTCATCATGTATAATAATGATATTGCATGAATTGACAAAATCAATAACATATACTTTTATTAATCGTAATCAAAAAAATAATTTAAAACATATATTTAAAATTGGGCAGTATATTGATCCCATTGGGCTAATTTTTTCTATAACCTGTTATTCAGGTTTTTCAAAACCATATATGTATAGAATTAAAGATAAGAAAACCAATCTAATATTAGGAGTGGTTGGGTTTACAACCCTTTTAGTACTGTTTTTAGTAAATGCATCATTAATCTATATATTTTTCAATCAAATGTTATTTGAAAATGGAAAAATATTAGAAGCTGATAACATTGCAACCTATATACAATTTGAATTTTTACTATATACATCTTTATTAAGTTTATCTATGTTTATAGTGAATTTATTTCCTGTATCAACCTTTGATATGGCATTAATAATAGCATCACAATCACCAAGTAAATATTTTTCATTAATACAAAAAGATGATGTAGTAAAACTTATAACTATGGCAGCAATTGCACTTCAGATTGTAAATTCATTATCTCGGCTTGTAATTCAAACAATTTTATACGGAGGATTATAATATGGGAATTTCGGTAAAATTAGAAGTTTTTGAAGGTCCCCTTGATCTTTTACTTCATCTTATTGATAAGAATAAAGTTAATATTTATGATATTCCAATTGTATTAATTACAAAGCAATACATGGATTATATCAATGAAATGGATAAAAGAGATCTAAATATTATGAGTGAATTTTTGGTAATGGCTGCCACATTACTTAATATTAAATCTAAAATGCTTCTTCCAGGTAAAGAGGAGGAAGTTTTAGAAGATGAAGATCCTAGAAAAGAGCTTGTTGAAAGATTATTGGAATATAAAATGTATAAATATATTTCGGAAGAACTAAAAAGTAAACAAATTGATGCACAAAGGATTCTATATAAAGGTTCTACAATACCTGATGATATTGGAGAATATAAAGAAGAAGTGGACATTGATGCATTACTTGCTGATTTAACACTATCAAAATTACACAAGATTTTTAAATCAATTATTAAAAGACAAGCTGACAAAATAGATCCTATAAGAAGTACTTTTGGTAAGATTGAAAAAGAAGAGGTAAATTTATCTGACAGAATACAATTCATTGAAGAATATGCTATTAAAAATAAGAAATTTAGCTTTAGAGATTTATTGGAAAAATTCTGTAATAAGATGGATATTATTGTAACGTTTCTTGGAGTATTAGAACTTATGAAAAGTCAAAAAATAATAATCGCACAAGACAATATATTTGATGATATATTAATAACTATACCGGAATAGAGGAAAAGTAGTGGATATTAAAGAGTTAGAAGCAGCTTTAGAAGCTATTTTATTTACGATGGGTGAAGCAGTAGAACTTCGTAAACTTTCTATGGCAACTGAGCATGATGAAGATACAATAAAAAAAGTTCTTCGAATAATGATGGACAAGTATGAAGAGGGTAATAGAGGAATAAAAATAATTGAGTTAGATGGGGCATTTCAAATGTGTACAAAGCCATCTATGTATGATTATATAACAAGGGTTACCCATATTCCTAAAAAACATGTACTGACTGATGTGTTACTTGAAACTCTGTCAATTGTAGCATATAAACAGCCTATTACCAAACTTGAAATAGAAGCAATTCGTGGAGTTAAAAGCGATCATGCAGTTAATAAGCTGATTGAATATAATCTTGTATGTGAAATAGGAAGATTAGATTCCCCAGGAAGACCCCTTTTATTTGGAACCACTGAAGAATTTTTAAGAAGCTTTGGAGTACAGTCAATAGAAGAACTTCCAATTATCAGTCGAGAAAAAATTGAAGATTTCAAACAAGAGGCAGAAGAAGAGACTCAGATTAAACTTGAAGTTTAAATTATTTAGGCAGTATTAAGCTTATATTATGTAATTATAGAAGCTACCCCCTAACAATATGTTAGGGGGTTTTATAATCTTTTTGATTTAATAAAAAATATTAACTTGAAAAAATGCATATAAAATGTTATTATTTTAAATATAATTAGTGTGATTTTCATAAATTATATAATTTCAAAATACGATGAAATGGAGGTTTTGATTTTTGACAATAAGAAAAAGGATATTAATACTATTTTTATCTTTCTCAATAATACCAATATTGTTTTTTTCAATATTAAAATTATTTAATAATGTAAGCACAATTGAAGCTTTACATACAGATAGATTAAATAAAATGGCAAGTATTTCAGCATCTGCACTTACAGAAATAATTGAATTACATAAGAATGAAATAAGACTATTATCAAAAAATGAAAATATAAATAATTATTTGAATATTAAGAATCAGTTTGGTTTTAATTCTGAAGAAGAAATGCAAAATAGAGAGGAACTTATAGATTATTTTAGTCTTTATTTAGACTCTTTAGGCACATTTGAAGATATGGTTCTACTAGATGCAAAAGGAAAGGTTATTGTTGGATATTATAACCAAACCATTAATATGTCACTATCACAAACAGATTATTATTTAGAGTGTTTAAAAAATCAGGATCCGGAATATGTATATGTTAGTAAAGTAAATAATTCATTAATACAACCGGATGATCCAAACGAAAAATGTTTAGCACTTAGTAAAGCCATATGGTCTGATAATGAAATTTTGCAAGGTGTTATTGTTGCATATGTTAATAAAGACATACTTGCAGGATTTACTAAAAGTATTTCTTTTGGTAAAACAGGTCTTGCATTTATAATTGATTCAGATAATTATATCCTATATCATCAAGAGAAGGAATTTTTTAATACATATACAAAAGCTCCTAAAATTGCAAATTTAATAAAAAGATATAAAAAAAATGAAATACCTCAGATTGGACTAGTTAATGATATATTAGATGGTGAAAAAAGAACATACTTATATACTATTTTGGACAATGGAGAATTAGCATTAATACTTCGCCAAGATTATGACGAATATACCCAAAATATTAGAAGAGAAATTGTTTTTGCAATAACTTCAATTGGCTTAACTATTTTATTTGGAATATTTTTTTCATTAAGAATGTCATCTAGCTTTACTGAGCCTATTGTAAAATTAAGTAAGGCATTTTCATCTGGAAGAGAAGAAGGAAAATACATTGTATGTAATCTTGATAAGAATGATGAAATAGGATTAATGGCTAAAAGTTACAATAATATGATACAAACCTTGGAAAGACAGTTTGATCTTATTAATTCTGAAAGAGCAAAGAATGAATATATGGCACAGCATGATGGAATTACAGGATTATATAATAGAAATGCCTTTAAAACAAAGCTTTCTGAATTATTACTTCCAGATACAGAATGTGGAGTGTTTTTTATTGACTTAGACGGTTTTAAAAAGGTTAACGATATATATGGTCATCCTATAGGAGATGAGTTATTAATTGAGCTTGGTAATCGTTTAATGCATAGCAAGGTATATTTTGAACTTTGTTCAAGAGTAGGGGGCGACGAATTTATGATGGCTAAAAGAGGCTCATCAGAAGAACTGCACACACTTGCAAAGATTATATTAGAAGAGCTTAGAGTTCCATTTTTTGTTAACGAAAATAAACTTGACGTAACTGTAAGTGTAGGGGTTGCTATATACCCAAATAACGGCAGTAATGTTGATGAATTAATTAAAAATTCTGATTTATCTATGTATAGAGCTAAAAACCAAGGAAAAAACAAGGTGTTTTTCTGTGATGAAGAAATAGCCTTAGAATAGCAAATTGTACATACGTGACTAAAGTCCCATTAATGGTTTGATTCAAAAGACGATAATAATAATATAGCTAAGGAGAGCGTTAATTTGGTAAATATACTAAATTAATGCTTTTTTATTTTAACCAAGAGTTTACTTAGAACTTTACTTAAATTAAAGGAGGAAATTATGCAATTAAAATCTGTAATTGATAACAAACTAACATATGATGCAAGCCTTTATACTAATTCAAAAAAACCAGAGGAGTCCGGAGATTTTAAAAATATTTTAAGTGATTCAACAGGTATGAAAGAAGAACAGGAAGAAAATAAAAAAAGTAAAACTACTGCTGATGCAATTCCAAGTGAAATATATAAAAAAATTGTACTGGAGAAAACAGAAAGTAAGGCTCCATATTCACAGCTTGCTGATGAAAATGGACTTATTCACTATAATGGTGTTACATATGTATGTAATTATAAAAAAAATGAATTATGTTTAGGGGATGTAAGTGATCCAGAAAAAATCATTACTATTCCACTATCAGGTGGTGGGTGCTTGAAAGTAAATCGTGAAAATTTAGATGATTTATCCAGCTCCATTGGTATGTTTTCACCAGAAGATATTAAAAGGATTTTACATGCTATTTCAACTGATAAAAAAAGTAAAAACAAACAAATGGAAATTGAGCAAGAAATTATAAACACAATTAACAAAATTGTAGAAAATTAAAAAATGAAATTTACTGGATATTTAGTTATATTGTTTGAAAATTTGACATAATATTTGGATTTGTTGATTAAGATATGAAAAAGTACTAAAATGGATGCCAAAATAAATAATTGGCATCTGTTTTTTTGCGATTTTTTAAGGAATCAATCATTTTTTGACAAATAAACCATAAAAATATACAAAGCATCTTAAAAAAATTAATTAAAAATATCAAATACATAAAAAAATTTATATACAAGCTAAAAAAAATCTATGTAATTTGTGCATAATTTTTTGTAATATATACATGTAACAAGGAACTACAAAAAATAAAAAAACAGATAAGCAAAAAACAAGGAGGATTTTTTTATGAGAAAGAATTTTGGATTGGCACTTTTATTAGCATCATCATTAGCACTTACAGCTTGCGGATCAACTGGAAACAATGATTCAACAGATGCTACAACAAAAACAGCAGAACAAACTACAGCAGCAGCATCAGATTTAAACATTGGTGTAGCAATTTACAAATTTGATGATACTTTTATGACTGGTGTTCGTAACGCTATTCAAGAAGAAGCTGGAAGCCTTGGAGTTAAAGTTGATATCGTTGATTCACAAAACAAACAACCTACTCAAAATGACCAAGTAGATGCTTTCTTAACTAAGGGTGTAAACGCAGTAGCAGTAAACGCAGTTGACCGTACAGCAGCAGGCCCAATCATTCAAAAAGCAAAAGCAGATAACGTTCCAGTAGTATTTTTAAATCGTCAACCAGAAGATGCTGACATGGCATCATATGATAAAGTTTGGTATGTTGGTGCAAAAGCAGAAGAATCAGGTACAATGTCAGGTGAAATCATTGCTGATTACTTCAAAGCTCATCCAGAAGCTGACAAAAACGGAGATGGAAAACTTCAATACGTTATGTTAACTGGTGAACCAGGACATCAAGATGCAACTCTTAGAACTGAATATTCAGTTAAAGCTATTGTTGATGCAGGAATCGAAGTTGAAAAACTTGCAGAAGATACAGCATTCTGGGATAAAGTTAAAGCAACTGACCTTATGAAAACATTTATTTCTTCAGCTGGTCTTGACAAAATCGAAGCAGTTCTTGCTAACAACGATGATATGGCACTTGGTGCAATTGAAGCTTTAAAAGCTAACGGATACAACACAGGTGATGCTACAAAATATGTTCCAGTAGTAGGCGTTGACGCTACAAGCCCAGCTCTTGATGCAATGGAAAAAGGTGAATTACTTGGTACAGTATTAAACGATGGTGTTAACCAAGGTAAAGCTACAATCGTTATCGCAGCTACAGCAGCAGCAGGTAAAGAAGTTAATGAAGCTAACATCGGATACAAAATTACTGATGGAAAATTCGTTTGGATTCCATATGTAAAAGTTACTTCTGAAAACATGGCAGATTTCAAATAATAAATTAATTAATATGGGCAGGTAAATGCCTGCCCATAAGTTTCACTAATCAAATGAAATTGGGAAGAAAAAAAGTAAATTGGTGAGTGGCTAAAACAAAGAGAGTGTTTTATTAAAATAGTATAATTAGCTTTGCTTTGTTTTAGCCACTTGCCAAATTCAAGATAAATATAAGGAAGTGAAATCATGGAAAAATTAAGACTTGAAATGAATGATATAACAAAGACATTTCCAGGTGTATTAGCACTAGATAAAGCAAAACTTCATCTAAGACCGGGAACAGTTCATGCACTTATGGGTGAAAATGGTGCAGGAAAATCTACCCTTATGAAATGCCTCTTTGGTATCTATAAGGAAGATAGCGGAGAAATATTTTTAGATGGTGAAAAAGTAAACATTGAGTCATCTAAAAAAGCTTTAGAACTTGGAATTTCAATGATTCATCAGGAGTTACACCCAATACCATTTCGTTCTGTAATGGAAAACATATGGCTTGGAAGATTTCCAAAAAATGGTTTTGTAATTGACCATAAAGGAATGTATAACAAAACAAAAGATTTATTTAAGCAACTTGAAATAGATATTAATCCAACAGTAGAAGCAGGTACTTTATCAGTTTCAAAATTACAGTTACTAGAAATAGCAAAAGCAGTAAGTTTTAATTCTCGTATAATTGTTATGGATGAGCCTACCTCATCACTTACAGAAACAGAAGTTGCATATCTATTTAAAATAGTAAGAAAACTTCGTTCAGAAGGTCGTTCAATTATCTATATATCACATAAAATGGAAGAAATATTGGAAATATCAGATGATGTTACAATCATGAGAGATGGTCAATATGTAGGAACTTGGGAAGCAAAAGATCTTACAACAGATATGATTATTAATAAAATGGTTGGTAGAGATTTAACTCAGCGTTTCCCTGAAAAAACATATAAGCCACAAAAAGAGGTTGCACTTGAACTTAAGAACTTTAATTCAATCAATCCAAAATGGTTTCGTAACGTTAACTTAAAAATATATAAAGGTGAAGTACTTGGTATCGGTGGACTTGTTGGAGCTGGTCGTACTGAACTTGTTGAGTCAATTTTTGGTCTTCGTTCTTTGGAATCCGGAGAAATGTATAAAAATGGTAAGAAAATTGAAAACTCAAGTGCTAAGGATGCTATTAGCAACGGATTTGCCTTGTTAACAGAAGAAAGACGTGTTACAGGTATATTTGGAGTATTATCTATACTTGATAATACTGTAATTGCAAGCTTAGATCAATTTTCAAAGGCAGGAGTTTTAAATGATTCAAAGATGTATAGTACATCAAAGGATTATAATGCACAATTAAAAACTAAAACACCTTCAATGGAAGCATTAATTCAAAATCTTTCAGGTGGAAATCAACAAAAAGTTTTAATTGCCAGATGGTTAATTACAAATCCTGATATTTTGATTCTTGATGAACCAACAAGAGGTATTGATGTTGGTGCTAAATTTGAAATATATTCAATCATTAACGATCTTGCAAAGCAAGGAAAAACAATTATTATGATATCTTCCGAAATGCCAGAATTACTTGGTATGTCTGATAGGGTAATGGTAATGTGTGAAGGTGAAGTTAAAGGTGTATTAGAAGGTAGCGATGCAACTCAGTTAAAGGTTATGCAATTAGCTGCCCAAAGAAAAGATAAAAATTAATCGAAATAAAAAATAAAAGATAAATTAAAAAAATTAAAAGAGGTGTTTATTGTGAACGAATCTACAGTGTCAAGAAAAAGTTTTGGAACTATAATGGGATGTATCGGAGCAGTTTTAACATTAATTGGTGCTATATTAAAAATTATAAACTATGGTCCAAAAATAATATATGATTTACCTTGGTACTTAATAATAATTGGTGTTTCAGTAATTGCATATGGTGTTTATAATATTGTAAATATTGAAAAATTAGGAGCAAACATTGATGTAAGCAGAAAAACAGTAAAAACGATACTCCTTAACAATGCAATTATTCTTGCTCTTATCGTAATGGTAATCGTAATTGCAATTATTGAACCAAGATTTTTACAAATGAGAGTTTTACGTGATATTTTATCACAATCATCAACAAAGCTTATTATAGCTTTAGGTATTGCATTTACTTTATTAATTGGTGGTACTGACCTTTCAGCAGGTCGTATGGTTGGTTTAGCTTCAGTAGTTGCAGCTTCAATGATGCAAAATCCTGAATACGCTAACAGATTTTTCCCAGACCTTCCAGTTATTCCAGTTCTTATTCCTGTAGTTTTAGCAATCCTTGCTTGTATGGTATTTGGTGCATTAAATGGTATTTTAGTATCTAAGTTTAACTTACCTCCATTTATAGCAACACTGGCAGTTCAAGTTATTGTATATGGTGCATGTTCATTATACTTTGATATGCCTCCAAACAAATCACAGCCAATAGGTGGTATTAGCCCAAGCTTTTCAATTTTAGGACAATATATGTTATTTGATTCTATTCCAATTTTGATTATTATAGCTCTTTTATTTACAGTAGTTATTTGGTTTGTATTAAATAAAACAGTTTTTGGTAAAAATGTTTACGCTATTGGTGGTAATCGTCAGGCAGCAGTTGTTTCTGGTATTAACGTTCCATTAACTTTAATGATAATATTCGTTTTAGCAGGTGCTATGTACGGTGTTGGTGGTGTTCTTGAATCTGCAAGAACAGCAGGTGCTACTAATAACTATGGTATTGGTTATGAGCTTGATGCTATCGCAGCTTGTGTTGTTGGTGGTGTTTCTCTTAACGGTGGTGTTGGTAAGGTTAGAGGTATTGTAATTGGTGTTCTTATCTTTACAGTTATTCAATATGGTCTTTCATTTATTGGATTAAATCCTAACTGGCAACAAGTAATTAAAGGTATTATTATTGCAGCTTCTGTTGCTATTGATATGACTAAGTATAATAAAAAATAATTTTTGAAGGCTCTTCACTTTGTGAAGGGTCTTTTTTTACCTATGACGTTACTATTCACTGCCAATCTTGCTAATTTAAGGTTTTTGGTTCTACGGACGCTCAATGTAGTCAACTTAAGGATTTTATGTTTCAATTTACAACCTAGTTAAGGTTAACCTCTTAAAATTGCTTAATTTAGATTATCGAATTATTTCAGATAAATATGAATTTATATATATCCAATTGTTTGCCTTACCCTCCTTCAGCAT
>JAVBPB010000082.1:0-2731 GCA_031549965.1 Mobilisporobacter sp.
ATTCAATGACCGCTATATTATCAATCATGATTATTATAAGATTGATACCTTGTTTATTGTAGAGGGATGGGCGGATGCATTAAGTATTGAGGAAGTAGGCTACAATGCCATAGCATTAAATAGTGTTGCTAATATACGTAAATTTATTAATCTATGCATTACATACAATCCTAAAATGAAATTTATTATTTGCTTGGACAATGATGTAGCAGGAAATGAAGCCAAAACAAAATTACTAAATGAATTAACAAAACATGGCTATCCTGCTGCCATAGGGGAAATAACTGGTAATTGTAAGGACATAAATGATTTTTTCTTACAGGACAGAGAGGGATTTTGTAAATTGGTTAAAGAAACAGAAAAAAAACTAAATCAAGTAAAAGAACAACATAATGGTACACAAGAACAGCAGATGCCCATTTATATTAATAATAATGCCTATTATGCACAAAAAACTAAAGGAAATCAACTGATATCTAATTTTGTTATGGAGCCAAAAGAATTAATTGAATGTTTAGAGGGTGGTATATATACAATCATTTTTAAGACAACCCTGGGGAACGTTATTGAAAAGCAAGTGAGTAGTAGTGTTTTTTCAGGAGCAAGACAGTTTAAGCAAATGTTAAAAAAGGATAGTTTGGAGTTATCCTATTTAGGAAATGATATTGAGTTGGAAATGATTCAAGGATTAATGTTAAAAGAATACCCCAACCATCCAAAAAAGAAAGGTATTGACTATACAGGGGTGATTAAGAACAATAAAGAGTGGATATATGTTGATACAAAACAAGCTTTGTATGGTAGTGGGTGCATAAGAGAAGATATTTTATCAGTAATGCCAGATAATAAAGCAATTGAATCTTTTTTATCAGAATCAACACTAATTAATCCAAAAGAACTTGAGCAAATTTCTAAAGCGTTATTTAATTTTAATACATTTCAACGAACAATACCTACAATTGGATGGTGCATGGGATGTTTTTTCAAAGAACGTCTTGCAGAACGAAAAATAAAATATAATCATTTAATTATCTTTGGACAAAAAGGTGATGGAAAAAGCGAAACATTAGAAAAGATTATACAACCTATTTTCTGTATGACCACTAAAGCAACATCATGTAAAGGAGTAACAAATTTTAGTTTAATGAAAACATGCAATAGTAGTAATTTAGTGCCTGTAATTCTGGAAGAATATAAGCCTTATTTTATGATTCCCTCAGAACTAAATATAATTTCTAATACTTTAAGAAGCTCATATGATGGACAGACAGGGCAAAGGGGTAGAACTGACCAAAGCGTTGTTAGTTATGTTAGAAGGGCGCCAATAATTGTAGTGGGAGAAAGTTCTTTTGAGGAGGGAGCTATTAAAGAGAGAAGTATTGAGGTGCAGTTTGGTAAAAGAGATAGAACGCAGGAACATACTAATAACTTTAAAAGTCTTGTGCAAAGTGAAAATATTCTAAACAGATTAGGACGTTCATTACTAGATATGGTATTAAATATGACGGATATAGAACTAGATTCTTTAATTAACGAAAGCAAAAAATTTAATGATTGCAATTATGAAACAAGAGTTATACAAGGATTAAATAATTTATATTTAGGCATTTTAATATTACAAAAAATATATGAAAAGATGAATTTAAATTTTGAGCAATTAACTGGTTTAGATGAAAAAAGGATATTAGAAAGTATTAAAGCAAATGTTGATATATCTTTAGATGGTAATGGAAGATTAAAAAGTGTAATTGATAAAACAATAGAAATAATTGATACAATGGCACTAAAGAATCTCATAAATAAAAATGAACATTATGCTGTGGACATTGCTAGTAAGGAAATAAGGCTTAGACTTAATTTGATTTATGATGAATTTACAAAATATTGTAAACAACATGATATTAAAGATGTGGAAATACTTTCAGAGCGTCAATTTACAAAGCAACTAAAAGATGCTCTATATTTGAAATATCCAGAGAGTACTAATAGGACATTTAAAATAACTAGTGGGGATAATTCTTCTATAGTTAAAGAAAAGAATTGTAAGTGTTGGATATTACATTTAGATATTGCTAATCAATATATGGAGTTGGATGCTTTTTATTATGATATTACAAAGGATGAAAAGGCAACCTATAAGAATGAATTTATATCGGATTTGTTAAATGAAAGTCCTTTTTGTTAAGTTGCTTCCGCATTTTTGGTTTGATTTCCGCAAAAAATAGCCGATTTCCGTAAAGTTGTGAAGATGCGGAAGTGCAAAAACCTAGTAATATCAAGGGGTTAAGTCACTATTTATATATATATTTCCTTATTTCCTTAAAAATAAATTATATATACATATAGGAGTATTCTCTCTTATAGGATTAAATATAAACTTAAATAATACTATATACTGTGTATTTTGAAAAATGCGGAAGGGCGGAAGTGAAATTTATCTATGTTCATTATGTTTTATCAAGATTTATTAACATATTTTTTTAAGGAAAATTCTAAGGAATCAGTCGAAAAAATAAGGAAATGAAGGGTAAAAATGCGGAAGCAAACAATAATATTAAAGAATAAAGCAATAATTAAAGGGTATTAAGTGACAGGAAAGGAGAAAAATGATAGTAGATTGTAAATTTACATTAGAACAGATTAAAACAATATCCAAATCAATGGTTGTTCTGGTGGATAAAAGAGAAAAGGAAAATAAACATATCATTGATTATTTTACAAAGAACAATAT
>JAVBPB010000031.1:0-41055 GCA_031549965.1 Mobilisporobacter sp.
GCATACCCTTTTTACTGTAATTTCCACGGATTTATAATAATTATACACCTTTTTAAACAAAAAAACATCCACTTTTTTAATTTTCTTCATTCACAATGGAACTTAATCTAAAAAAGCGGATTTTAGTTTAAATACTAACCAGTATATAATTTTTTATAAAAACTTTCTTATATCAGTTACTAACTTCTCTTCAAGATCAATCAACTTTTTAGTAATTTTTTGAGACTGTTTATCAGCTGCTTCATATTCGTTAAGGTATTCTGAAAGTGATTTTACACCCATATTACAGCCATCTGTAATCAAGCTTGCTATAGCTTCATCAGATTCATTTACTATTAATTTTACATTTGTTTTTAACCAAGATATTCCCAACGTCACTGGATTAGGGTCTTTACCTTCATCTCCATATGAATCTAGTATTTCTTGCAAATCATCTTTTATCTTTTCATGCTCATGCATACAAGTTTCAAGATAATCTTTTAGTTCTTCATCTTTAACATATTTTAAAACCTCATCAATTGATGACACTCCCATTTTTATTCCTGCATCACATTCTCTTAACAATTTTATTGTATCTTGTTCTATCATGATATTAATCCCTTCTATTTTTTTATTATGTTTCCCAAAATAGTGTAATTAATACATTTTAAATCAAATATACTGGAACATACCAATTCTTTTCATCACAAAACACGTCTAAACTAAAATGTGATTTTAGTTTAGACGTGTTTTTTCAAGTTTTTCTATTACTAAAATAGCTCCTGTTTTTCTGTATAATAAGTTATCTTTGATGCAATTTTCTTAACAATAATCTTATCACCTTCGTCAGTGTACTCCTTATTTGGATTATGGACTTTTAAAAAGCTTCTTTCCTCCCCATTAATAATGTCCGGAGCTATCTTTTCAATATTTACTATTGCATCTTCCAAAACACAAATAATAGCATCATGTAAATCTCTTAGTCTTTCTTCTGGTATTTTCCCTGCTAATGATGCTGGCGAAATATTTGCCTTCCAAAGGATTTCATCAACATACGCATTTCCTATTCCTTTGACTATCTTCTGGTCAATTAAAAAGCCCTTTATATTTACACGACTATTCTTTTTAGCCTTATCTATAAAATATTTAAGTGTAAAATTTTCTCCTAATGCATCTGGTACTTTTGAAATAACAGGATTAAAAGTTACCTTACATAATTCTTTATAGTCTGATACAACTAAGGCCTGTCCATCTTCAAAACCAATCGATAATATTTTAGATTTAATTTTAGGAATTTCATCTACATTACATATATCAAATCTGCCATTAAGCATTAAGTGAACACTAAAAACATTGTTATTCTCCAGCTTAAAAAATAGCTCTTTTCCATATCGCACAATATCAATAATTTTAGTTTCAAGTAGTTGTAACCTTACTGAATCTTCGTGAGTGTTTACTTTAAAAATGTTATACACCTCAGTTGATGTAATTTTTTTATTTCCTATTCTACTTTTTAAGTTTATTAAATAAATTTGTAAATCTGGTAATTCTGGCATTTTTTATACCTCCTTTGCTTAATTGGTCTTTCTATATTTTTGCTTAGGTCTGTGGCTTAATCCTATTATCTCTTCTAAGTTTTGGATTATTACTCATACTATCGCTTATTGTGATTTTTGTTATTTTTTCAGTTATAGACGAAATCAAGTACACTGTTTTATCTGTAATGGTATATGGCGGAACGTATCCCTCTTGATTCATGTTTATACCCTTTTCCTTACTTAAGACTATTTACGTTTCTAGCATTTTACTACTTGTACATAATTATAACTTACAAGTACATGTAATGCTACTACTTTAATTCATTTAATATTAATCGCTAGAGGTATATGTAAAGGATGACAACAATTATGAGAACGAAAGGAGAAAAGGGATTCAACTTAAATTTCAAATTAATGAAACCATTCAGTTTTTTAATGATTTTCCTTTCAAACTCTATAATTCAGATGGAGCTGACTACATGGAGTAAAAAAACTCCTTTGCACTTTGATTTTATCTTAATATGATAATCTCATTGCAAAGGAGTTTTAATAACTCCATAAGTACATCTTCTATTTTCACTCTATTCAATAAACCATGAAAAAGTACCTTTATCTATTTCCTTCTCTATCCACTCTATAATATCCTTTTCTTTTGGAGCATCCCCACAAGCACTTTTGCTTTTTCCTGCCGACTTTGATTCTGGTGGTTTTCCTCCAGTAAAGCTTTTTTGTACTACAGTTTTCCATGTATTAAGAATTATAAGTTTTACATCATAGACTTGTCTGTAAGCATCTCCTCCATCGGTGTACGACCCTACTAATTGTTTTTGCTTTTCTATAAACACTACCACTCTCGCATCTTCTGGTCTTGATGCTATTCTTTCTGATGGAACATAATCAGAAGTAAATAAATAACCATCATCATCAAAGATATATGTAAACATTTTATCTCCACTTGAGTAAAACTCAAGAGATGCATTTTTTTCTTGAAAAATAGTTAGAAAATATGCTTCGAACCTCTGACTATATAAAATTGATGGAACATATCTAATTGAAGCTATTATTACAACAACCAATGCTATAGCTATAATTTTAAAAAGTTCAAAATCTCTTTTTTTCTTTTCATACCCTCTTTCTAATATCTCTTCTCCTATATACCAACAACTGATGCAGATAGTAATTGTAATAACCGTACTATAGAAACCAAAATCTCCACCAACCACTCCAAAAAAGCAAAGTATAATACGTCCTAATATAGCTAATATAGATATAATTTTAGTTAAATTATCTATTATCCTCATGAAAAACACCTCCTAACGCATCACCTATTCAGCTCTAGTTTCGGTTGTGGTTTTTTTCAAAACAGAAACACCATCCAGACTGATATCCACATGTTCTTTTGAATCATCTAAATAAGTCAATGTAATATATTCGGGAAGAGTAGAATTAGTAGGTATCTTCATTTTAAATGTAAGCAAGGCTCTCCATTCTTCTTCATTGATAATATTAGCGGAATAACCATCTTGTTTATACTCTTTTTTATCCAACAAGAATGATACCTCCAAAAGACTTGTCACCGAGTCACCATTTAAATCTGCTTTAACAGCAACTTCTCTCGATTTTGACTTTATATAAAATACTACTTCCCCGCTATCTGACGAAAATCCAATAGCATCAATTTTATAAAAATCTTTTTTTAGGGCAAATCCCTCTGCTGATTCGAAATTTTGAGCATTTTCACACCCTGCTAAAATCCCTGTAATCAAAATCAAAACGATAAGTAATAAAATTATTTTTGTATTTTCATAAATTATTCCTCCTTTGTGTGTCTTTCTATTGATTTTTAATTAATTAACTGTATTATAGCATTTACAAAAACAAAATAGGTGTGCTGCTTGCACACCTATCAAAAAACAAACTATTAAACTAATAATCACTAATTATAACATTTAAATCATCACGAGAAAGCGTCGGTAAAAATTTTTCCATATCTGTACTTATGCGAAGTATTTCTAAACAAGGTAAATCATTTAATGCCGAAAAATCATGAATATCTGTATTTGTAAGATCTAATGATTCAAGCCTTAAGCACTTTTCCACACCATCAAGACTTGATATTTTACCTTGATGAAAACTTAACTCTTTTATATTAGACATTTCACCCAATTCGCTAAATTGTTTTAAACTCGAATTCTTCCCGATACTTAAGCTTTCGAGCCAAGTCATTGACTCAAAAACAGAAAAGTCATCAATCAGATTATCAAAAAGCAAGCAATTGCCTAGTCTAAACAAATCCTTTAAAGGTGAAATGTCTTTTACATTGCAATGCATTATACATATACCTTCCAAACGTGTATTATTAGCAATCCCTGAAATATCCGAAAGATTTTCTGCCATAATCGTAATATTTTGTAAATTCTCCATATATTTCAAGTCCTCAAGACTTTCTAAGTCTCCATAATTACTAATTCCAAATAAAAATTCTCCATGAAGTGTATCCCATTCGCCTTGAGTTCTTACTGCTTCTTCCCCAAGTATAAATATTGACTTTATACTTTTTAGCTGAGTATACGTGATTGGTTCTTCCGCGTCTAAACCGAGCATTAAGTGAGCCGCCTTCTCAATTAGCGGTTCAACAAATGTAACATATTCACTTTCTACAGAGTCTTGAACATCTAAGGCGTCAGGTTTTTGATTGTTAAATATATCTGTATATCTGCCAACTGCAAACCCCACTACAAAAACCAAACAAACTCCACAAATAGAAGCTATTGAAATAAGTACTTTTTTCTTTGTATTTTTTTCATATCGTTTAAGTGCACGTTTAACTGCATCTGCACTTTGATAACGTGAATTTGGAGAAAACGCACAGCACTTAGTTGCAATATGTCGAAGTGTTTTGTTTTGTATATCTGTTTTTAGATCAGCAGTCCCTGTCATCATGTATCGCAAAACCACTCCAAGTGCATATATATCAGCACGACAATCAGTTTGGGCGAAACCGTATTGTTCGGGAGGTGCGAATTTTTGTGTACCAAAAAAGAAAGTATCAGTTTCAGCCTCTTCTGAATACGCTCTAGAAATACCGAAATCAATAAGTTTGATTTCGTTGCTATATGGATTGATAATGATATTTGATGGCTTTATATCACGATGAATAATCGGATTAGGCTGTGAATGCAGGTAAGTCAGGATGTCACAAAGCTCTATTAGAATTTCGACAGCTTTTGGTTCTTCTATCTGATTTTCCATTAAATAATCATTCAATGGAGTACCTTCGGCATATTCACGAATAACAAAAATTGTACCCTCGTCTTCTGTCTCCATTGTAAAAGTTGGAATCCCCTTATGACTTAAGCCTCGTAAAAGTTTGGCTTCTTGCACATTGCATACATCATCTGTTTTTTTATAGCATTTTAAAACATACAGCTTTCCATCATTATTATTTGTTAAAAGATAGGTTTCACCATATTCGTTCTGAGCCAAGCATTCAAGAACATCATATATTTCGGATATTTCTTGTGGTAAAATATACTCGTTAAAATCCCTCATTACATCATCTGCAAACGACTTACTCATAACGCTCCTCCTTGCCTAAAAGCGACAATCCAAGCTCAAACAATGTTGCTTGTACGTCATCTATAGAGGTTTTATGCTTTAACGCATAAATAATAACCGCATCACGTTTAACTTTAGGATAAAGAGGACTTTTTCTAGCAATTTTCAACAACTCCTGTGCTTCATCGTAGTTCAAACTAAAACCAATTGCAAGCTGTATTACCTTATCACGCGATGGCTTACGTCTACCATTAAAAATCTGATGACCGTACGTACGCTCAATACCAGACTTAATAATAACACGTTCAGATACAGTATTCCTACTCTTGCACAAAGAGGAAAGGTGAGCACTAAAATGTGTAGGTGTCATTTGTTGGTCATAATGCTTGATAAACCTCGATATACTGGAGGTTTTAAATAATTTTTGTAACAGTTTACTTGTTGAAATATTATCATCCTGCATAATGCATTACTGCCTTTCTTTAGTAATAAAAAGTTAATTATATCACTTTAACTATAATTATAGGTGTGCACGTAGCACACAAACCTTACATATTAAGCAAATCAATTGTCTTTCATTCTAAAATAAAACTAATCTCTATTTTTGTAGTATACCTTCTGTGTTCTTGCTATTTCAGCCTGTTCTTCGCTTATACCATGTTCTTTAATCATTTTTTCATATTCGTTTGGCGTAAAAAAGTTTTTATTTGTTGAATCCTTACGCAAAATATGTATTAACATATTTTCTCCCACTTCCTTATTATTTACTTTTCTTACTATAAAAACTCCTATGGCACAAGCAACTCCCATTCCAAACCCTATTACTATATGAAATAAAGGCTGTTTTTCGATTGAAGACATAAACTTAAATATTGGTAGAAGTTTAGCATCTTTGCCCAAAACAAGAGACCATAAATATTGAGGTGTATTAAATTTTTGAACATTAAAAGAATATAGAACACCCAGTATCCCCCAAATTGTACAAATAATTGAACATATAACCATTACAATCCAAGCACCATTTTCGACTAAACATTTTTTACATAAATATTCATCGTGCCGTTGAAAATCTTCATATAAAACCCTCGTAGCTTTATAATTAGCTCCTCTTTCAATTACATTAGGATTGGTTGAATAGCAAGTATACTTATTTTCTGTTTCTTTACCACATTTTAGACATCTTCCCATAATAATCTTCCTCCTTGATATTAACCTAATCTTCTTTCAGCACTTGTCTAATACAACTAACTATAGTATAGCATTTTCAAAATAAACAATCAAACTAATAATAATGTAGAATTATGTGTTATAATGTAGTATATTTATTATAATATATTGATGTTGGAAGGAGTTGTCTTATGATGTTAAATCGTGAAGAAATTATTGAATTAGTTGAGAAAGAAAAAATTGTTTCAAGTACTATTATTGAAAAAGATTTGAGTATTGCAAAAAATCTATTATTATCAAACTTTGATAGAAGATCAAGTTTTCAACCCGGCTCGCTAGATTTACATGTAGGTGAAATTTATTTGCCAGATGCTAAAGGTTCAGGGCGTAAAATGCGCAAAACCACAAATATAAAACCCGGTGAAATGGCACTTATTAAAACTTTAGAAAAATGTGATTTTCCACCATACATAGGTGGTATTTGTGTTGCACCTTCTTCATTATCCCTAGAAGGCGTGTTAATTATGAATACTGGTCACATTGACCCATGTTTTACTGGAGAGCTTTATTTTACAATCGTAAATTTAGGTAAAAAGGATAAAGAAATTAGGGCATCTGATATAATTGCTACAATGCTCTTATATAAATATTCAAATCCCTTGGATCTGGAGCGTTTCAAAACTGACACAAATGTTGACGATATATTGCCAAGATTATCAAGTTCTTTTATGAATTATGAGGAAACTTTAGATAAAAAGATAACTAACGCATCCTTAAGAATACCTATTATCGTAAGTCTTTTAGGCATTATTGGTGCTATACTAATTAATTCCGTAACAGGGATTTTAATTGAAGGATTTGGACTAAATGATAAGGTTGAAAAAAATGCAGCTATTATTAATGAGCAGCAGACTAAAGTCGATGAGAATGAAAGTATTATTAATGAACAACAAGAGAAACTCAAAAGTCTAGAAAAGCAAATTGATGAAATGATGTCAACAATAAATAAAGAATAACACAAAAGGCATAAGAAAAAAGCTACTACTGCTTTTTTCTTATGCCCTTTAATGTACTTATTTTTCTCCTGGCTTTTTAAGATTACGCTATGTAACAGACTATTAATCATCAATTTACTTTTTGCTCTGCAAAAGTAAGAACATATCCATCCACATCAGTGATAGCAAATTCTTTCGCCCCGTAAAACGAATTATGCAAATCAGTGTTAATTGGATACTTGCCGTTTATTTCATTGTAGAGCTCATCAAAGTTTTCCACCATAATATACAAGCTGATTGAAGGCTGTACCTGTTCGGTATTTAGTACTGGATATTCCTCTATAAAATTGCTTCTTTCCTGCATCATAAGCATTAGCTTATCTTTGGACAAGATAGTAAACTGCAGTTCATTGTTCTTGCCTGGAACTGATGTAACAATGTCAAAACCTAGGATGTCCTTATAAAAGGCAATCGCTTTGTCCACACTCTTTACCATAAGATTTGGGGTCATATTTATATACATAATAAAATTCTCCTTTTTTGTTTTAATTATATTTTACAAAATGCAAGAAGAATTGTATTGGAAATATGCGTCAAGTTTGATATATGCGTATAAGCTCCTCTGGGGTAATGCCAAGATATCGCTTAAAATCATTGATAAAATGAGGTTGGTCATAGTACCCCGCTACATTAATTATGTCTATAGTATGCGCCTTACACGATGTTAAAATTTCAAGGCACTTTTGAAAACGTATAATACTCAACGCCATTTTAGGAGTAATCCCATAATGCTTTGCAAAAAGGCGCTGACATTGCCTTGGGCTAAAATTTAACATCTCATAAAGCTTTTTTGTGGTAGTCGGTGCAGCTTCTGATAGTGTATTAAATAATCCTGTGTACATATCTGGTGAGGCAGTATGAATTTTATGACGTAAAAACTCCTTAAAGTATGCCTTAGCTTGTTCAAACGGCAATGAAAAGAAAAGAGTTTTATTAAAATCCATAAAAACTGATTCTATCGGTAAAAAAGTATCCATTGCGGCTGATGCCGGGAGTCCTGTTAGAAAGTTAAACGCTCCGGGCATCAAACGTGCACCAAATGTGGGTGCCGGAAGGTCAATCTTAAAATCAAAATTCGTTTTACTCATTCCAGCAAAGACTATACTTTCGTCGTCGTAGCTTGCCACAAGGTCAATACAGGCATCTGCGACAATTATGTTCTCAACAGACAACCTTTGGTCAGATAACGGTTTCATTTCCCAAAAACATATAACAAAATCTCTACAATCCGAAATGATTGTTTCCGTGTATTTAATCTTTTGGGCAAAGTCTTTGCTCAAAAGATAGGGTATTTGTATTGGATAATACATAATTATATTTCCCTCCTGTCAATGAGGTTTATTTTATATCTTTATGTTTTTAAATTTGAAAAACGCCTTAATATCCTCCCACTTAGCATTCCTCATCACCAAATCAGCAAGCAGCAAAAATGTAGCAATTAAGCCCAATGGTATATACAGATTCTTTTCTATTTCTGACAGCGTTGTTTCAACACTAAGCAATTCTTGACAATTGCTCATCAGTTCTCCACCTGTCAAATTGCTGATACTTTCAAGCAATATGTCTCCACCCTCTAAAAATGCATCATATTCAGCTGAGTAAGAAGATGCCACTGCAGCTTCACGATAACCCAGCAGCTCTCCATCGCTACTGGTCTGCTGCACAAATAATGTGTAAACACCCTCTTCCAAGGTTTCAATTGTACTTTCATATGCACCCAAAGAAACAGCATTAAGAATTACGGTATAACTATCTCCCTTCGGTGTCATAACTACCGCTTCGACCGTGGAATACCCAGTGTTATCCACCGTTTTTGCACAAATGTTAGCCTGTGAACCATTATTCTTAATATCAACCGTCAGGCCAGTTGTCTGATTTTCACGCGGAATCAGATATGTAATAATATTTTGAATAAACTTTACTCCCTGCTCATCCGACATAAAGGTATCTGACCAGTCTCCTGAAAGATCGCTCATAAAGCTAACAACTTTACCAAGACCATATTTCCATTCTGCATATATCGGATAATTTTCATCGCTATAAAGAACATTCGTTGCTCCATTTTTTATACTTGTTATGATATAACCGTCAAGTTCAGGGATATTACTCACTCCACTTAGTACAGCTGAAACCTGTCCGATGGATGGCGTAAATGTACCTTTCTTTATATAACTAGTCAGAAGCGACTGTGTTGCATTTAGCATTATTTCAGGCAAATCCGAGATATCACCAACTTCATAATATTGACCACCACCAAGGTTTGCAAGTGATTCCATTAAGTCTGATACATATGACACATCATAACTACAAAAAATTGTTGATGTTGTAATCCCTTCGGATCTCATCGTCTGAATTACCGACGCATAACCCGAATCCGCTGGTTCTCCGTCAGAAAGGATAATCACATGTTTATTATCTGCATCAGAACCCTCTAACTGATTATAAGCTTCATTAACAGCATCATATAAATATGTACCTCTTGAATTGGTGAGTGCATTAATCGCTGCATTGACTTTTGTCCTATTTGAGGCGGATGTTAATGGATATGCAATTTCTGTTCTTCCCGAGAAAGAAATTATACTCACATAATCGTTATCCCCAAGTGCATTGACACAGTTTATCGCGCCCTCCTTTGCAAGCATTGTAGGTGTTCCTTGCATACTGCTTGAGCAGTCAATTAAAATTACAAGTGCTGTTGACCCCGAATTATCATCATCCACTTCAATATTTATAGGCAATAAATCTTCAAATCTGGTACCCTTCATCGAACCATAATAGTAAGTATTATCTCCACCAGTTGTAAATACACTTCTGCCAAGTGCTTTAACATATTGTTCAAGCAATTCGTCAAAACCTTCAGGTAAATCGCTTGCTGAAACATTCATTAAAATAATTTCATCAAACTTCTGAATTTCCGCAAGGCTGGTCGGCACATTTCCTGGCCGTGTTTTCTGTATTTTATAATTATCCCCTAAAACTGAAGAAAGCTGATAATATTCACTTCCTGTTCCGTCAACAACTAAAATATTAGGTGAACCTAAAATTTTGATATATGAATAAAAGGTATTATTTTGTGTTATTGAATCGGAAGCCGCTTTTAAATCAACCTTGAAGGTGTGTACACCAGAATAAGTTGTGGTAGCTTCCAAAGTATACGTATTTATTCCCTTTTCAATCGCAACCTCCTTAGTCATCGACTTGCTGTCATCATCATATATCGTCAATACACCACTGGTCTGTACTGTGCTGTTAACTGTTATACTGACTGTAAAGGCATCTCCTGCATATGCATTTTCCGGAATGCTCATGTCATTTATCTGCACTTCATCACTTCCTGTGTTTTCTGTGCTGAAAAATGCGCAGTCAACTCGAATCTGCTGGTAAGCTAATTCTACTGCTGTGGTTTCCGCATTTCCTTTGGTTTCTTTGCCATCCGATAAAAGAATAACACGTCCATAGGTATCTGTCTCAATTTCCAGCGCCGCCATGCGAAGCGCATCTTCAATATTTGTCGCACTTGCGACTGGTTCTGTCCTTAAATCAGATAGACTTGTAAATTCATCATTGCTGTCAAGCTTTAATTCATATATACAATTATCAGCAAAAGCCATAATTCCTATTTTTACATCTTTATCTACATTTTCAAGCAGTTCCTTTGTAAAACTGTCCATTGAATCCCGCATCGGCAAGGTGCTATCCGATAAATCAACCAGAATAATAACTGAAGCATCATCCAATTTTGACATATAGGTCACCCCTGAAAGCATTACAACTAGCAATACAATAGCTAGGCAGCGGCATATTAATGAAACAAAATGCTTTTTAGTTCTGCGTTTTTTATTAAGTCTCAAATAAGGAAATACCGTCAGGAATAATAGTGGTATAATTAAAATCAAAATCCATGGATTAGAAAAAGATAAATCAATATTGCTCATGATAATATAACCCCCATTCTGAAATTAAAATAAAAAGCAGTAACACAATGACTAAAGGCCAAACCTTATTAATAGCAGAATAGATTACGCTTAAGAATCCGTCTTTTTGTTGGTCTATTTCCCGAGTACTCTCACCAAGTCCTAAGGATACGGCATCTGGTTGTATATTACTTTCTACCAAATTCATATGAACAAAAAATGCATCTGTACTTTCTGTTAAAGCCGAACCACTTATGGTTTGGTGAATTGTATATAAACCAGTTTCCATAGGTGTATAAATATTTTCATCAACATTTACAGAAAGCTGTGTTTCACTACCTGACTCAGAAGATACTTTTATCGACACAGCACTCGGTAAAGTAGTAATTGGTACCGAATCATTTACCACATAATCTCTTTCGCTCAGCATGAATGGTATGGAGTATTCTACCATATTCTTTATCAATAACGGAAATGCAGACAACAATGGTAAATTCGAGTTATGAATATCAAATGTCATCACCAAAGTCTTTTTATAATCCTCTGATTCCTTAGCAAGCAGTAGTGGTGAATTATTACAGGATAAAATGGCTTCATAGCCTGAAAACTCTGTAAACTGAATATACTTTGATACAGCAATCTTTTCAACATTCAGATTCTTTGCAAGAGTTGTATACGTCTTAGAATTATTATTTACCAGAAGCATAACATTTCCATCACTATCTTCAATATTCACTTCATCACCTATAACAAGTCCTGTTCCATTCGGAAGTGTATCTGGATTTATCAGCCATATAGTTCCGTCATCTGGTAGCACTTCGGGTATAAATCCATCAAAAATATAAAGATCATAGCCTGTAAGATCTCCATATATTTCCTCTTTTCCTTTAGTTTCTGCTGTTGGCAGAGGAATCTCTTCAAGTGTCTTTGTTGTTTTAATGTTAAAATCTCCCGAAACTTTTAAGGCTACTTCTAAAAAAAGTGGCGAATTACTGACAATGAGAATATTTTTCTTTGCATTATCATCATTAACTAAAATATATTCATTATCATTTACAATTGAATCTTCTGCTTCAATTGTAAGTCTTGCCTGTGAATATGTTTCAATATCTATTTGTTCAAATGTAACTTCTGTAGTAACACCGTTCTCACAATCAACCAGCTTTGCATCCTTTAATATACCATCAATATATAATCCAACAGTCAAAGTATCCGATTTTCCATATGAAGCAATGGTTCCGGTAAAGGTATAACCTGCATTCTTCACCGTTTCACCTGTTAGTGATAAAATGGCTGCATTTGTTTCTTCACCTGCCATATTAACAACTTGAATATCGCCTGCTTCAATATAATCCGTATCTGTATATAAAATTATATTTGTCAGTACCGTATCTGACTTTTCACCCATCGCTAAAGATATTGCGCCAGATATATCAGACTCTAACCAACCGCATTCTAATGTACCTAGTGCTCTTCTCACAATGCTTTCAGACTGAGTATTTTTAACCGCAAATGATGCACTGCTACCAGTGGAGATAATGCTCATCGTAGAACCATTCACCATATTAGAAGCTAAATCAGAAATTTCTTGGATGGCTCGCAAAAAACGGCTTTCACCTGTCTTAGATTCAGCCTGCATACTACCTGATGTATCAAGAATAACAATATATTTCGTCATAGTTGCCTGTTCAGAGGATACCGGGCGGGCCAAAACAAATGCCGAAAAGGTGATAGCCAAAAGCTGAAGTGCAATCAGGAGATAACGCAGAAGTTTTCTTAGCTTAATATTCTTTTTAATAAAAGGTTCGCTCTTCATCCAGATGAATGAACTACCCAGATTTCGGTTCACATACTTTTGTTTGATAATATATAAAAATATCAGTAATGGTATTCCAAGTAAAAGCCATAATCCGCTTGGATTTAAAAAACTCATCGTATCATTCCCTTTCTGAATAGTTTTTCTTCAATAGAATCAGTTGTTGAAACAGAAATAAAATTAACATCACGGCTACGGCAAAAATCCCTGATATCCTTCATATAGCTTTCAAGAACTTTAGCATAAACCTTTAATGCATTTTTTCCGATATCCAGCCTCAGATTTCGTTGGTCCTCAGCTTGCTTAGTTTCGCTGTCCATGAACTGAATACGACCTGTATACTCTGGTGAAACCTCATCCGGTGACAATACCTGAATCAATAAAACCTTACGTTTTTTATGTAGCAGGAAATCGACTGCTTCTTTCCAGTTACTATCGGTAAAAAAATCCGAAATAATTATCGATAGCCCATCATTAAAACCGGGATTTTGGCAGTCACAAATAGAGGCCCCCAAATCGGTTTCACCATCAAATTCAGCATATGACAATTGATCAACCGCAAGATAAAAAGCTTCTTTTCCTGAAACCTCACCATATTGATCAACACATTTATTTTCGTGCAGTAATTTAAAGGAAACACGATCGGCTAAATTCACCGATAAATAACCAAATATCCCAGCAAGCTTTAATGCTGTCTCGGCTTTTTCCGGCTCTCCATAAGCCATCGAAGCTGAACAATCAATGAATACCTGATTATGAATACGCCTTTCATCAATAAATAACCGCGTCATATATTTATCTGTCCTGGCAAATACATTCCAGTCTATTCGACGCAAATCATCACCCGGTGTATATTCACGGTAATCAGCAAATTCCACGGTACTTCCATACTCAGGTGATTTACGGTTTCCGCCAAAATAACCTGTTAAGGGATTACCAAAATACAGCATCGCCGTTTCAATTCGGTTAAGAGAATTACTGTCTAATATATTTCTTCTCATCTAATTTCCTCTTGTTTTATTAAGTTCACGTATGATTTCTTTTAATACATCATCTGGATTCATTAAACTTGTTACTGCTTCAAAATTCAGTTTTATTCGATGACGAAGAACAGGAAATGCCATCATATTAATATCTTCAAAGGATACATTAAATCTGCCATACATAAGGGCACGAATCTTTGCTGTTGTTATCAGTGCCTGCGCACCACGCGGACTTGAGCCATATTTAACAAACTGTTTTGTGGCTTCTGTTGCATATGTACTCTCCGGGTTCGTCGAAGAAACTAATTTCATGGCATACTGCATAACAGTTTGCGCAACGAGAATATCCTTTGCCGCTTCTCGCATTTGTAATAATTCTTCAGCACCCATAACTGCCTGTGCTGTTTCTTCCATCGTCTGTTGAGTCAAGCTTACAATAGCAGTAAGCTCTTCAATTGATGGCATCCCAACAATGAGTTTTAGCATAAAGCGGTCAAGCTGTGCTTCTGGTAAAAGATATGTTCCATCCTGTTCTATTGGGTTTTGAGTAGCCAGAACGAAAAATGGCTCTGGAAGCTGACGGGATAATCCATTAACCGTTACCGTATGCTCCTGCATCGCTTCTAGCAATGCACTTTGAGTTTTAGGAGTCGCACGGTTTATTTCATCCGCTAAAACGATACTACTAAAAATAGGCCCTGGCTGAAATTCAAAACGTGAACTGCCATTTTCATCCTTTACAACAATATTCCCACCTGTTACATCCGCCGGCATCAAATCCGGTGTAAACTGAATACGTGAAAAAGGTAAACTAAAAGTCTGGGCAAGGGATCTTACCAAACGTGTTTTTCCAACCCCCGGAACCCCCTCTAATAAAACGTTACCACCCGCAATCATTGCAATAATCGTTCCCTCTACTACTTCCGACTGTCCAATCATATCCTTGTTAATTTCTGCCGCAATCCGCTGGCATTTCTGCGAAAACATCTTATAATCTTGTTCTGTAACCACCATACATTTCTCCTCTAAATTTTATTTATATATATTATTTAAGCAAATTGAAATACCCTTTAACAATATCCTCTTCGTCGCTATTCGTATTATTTTGATTCATTCTTGCCAATTCATTTGCATAATATTCGTCATACACATTTTCATAAGGCACGATACCGTCTTCTGGGTCATAAATCAATACTTTTTCTTGTCCTCCTTTACCATAATCACCACCAGAACTCTTGCCTCCAGGCACTTCCCCTTCAAAATTCTCTGCTCCGCCCTGCGGTGTCCCTTCACCTTCTTCTCCTTCAGATGGTGTTCCTTCGTCAGACGGTTGTGTTCCCCCTTGCTCCTGTGCTCCCCCCGGTGTTGATTCACCTTCATCCGAGCCTTCTTCATTACCCTGTGATTCAGATGTCTCTATTTCTCCTCTTTCCAATGCCGCTAAATCTTCTTTAGCTTTATCATTAAGTTTTTTAATTTCCTTGATTCCATCTTCATAATCCCTTTGCACTCCTAGAGCTAAAATTATGGACTCCATTGCCCTATCAATAGCTTCATCAACTTGGTCAGTAACGTCGTTTCCCTGATTTAAACTATCCAGTGCATCACTGATATCTTCCGCAAAAGTTTCTATTGCTTTATATAACTCATCTGTTTTTTCTACACCGGCATTTTGTATAAGTTCAATGGCTCCATTTAAACTTTCTGAAAGATTTTTAAGATGTTCCTTATATGCATCATCTGCGAGATTGTCAAATTGATTCTTTAAATCTTCACATGCCGTTTCAACTGCCTCTATATCTCCGTTTATAATGGCTCGACCCAGAGATTTAGTTATTTCGTATCTGGCTAATGCCGCACCAATAACGTCCTTGGTAATCAGACTTTTCAAAATAGCATTGATACTGTCAGATGCCTTTGATATTCTTGCTATTTTTTCAATTGTAGTATTGTAATTTGGTAAATCCTCTTTTAAATCTTCAATAACATTATTTAACTGTTCGCGGGTATCCTTTTTAACTTCAAGTCCGTCAACCTTTTCTTCTAGCTTAGTAACTAATTCATCAATAATTTTATTTTGTGCCTCAGTTAATTTAGATGTATCTGAAGCATTTACGTTTACAACAGGTAATAAAGCTGCAATGCCAAATATTATAATTGATAAAAGGATTGCCCACATTTGACGATGAAAAAATCGGATTTTTAATTGACTTGGATTAATTTTATTTAGCTCTTTTAGTGTATCTTCCTTTTGTAATTTAGAAATAACAGAATCATTTCCTTCATTTGTATACATCGTTGTAACACGTTCCTCTAAACCTAAAGCGTCAACACAAGCTGTCGTATACCTCCAACGAGGACTGTACCAAATGACATAATATATTATTGTTATTAGAACTGTCACCACTGCACAAGTAACCAACGCAAGTTGATAATGCGCTGTATGAGTAATTATCTTTGCCAGAGTAAGAAACACTGCAGCGGCAATGATACCAATGGCTATACCAAGGATAATTGATTTCCATAACGCTTCAATACGTAATTTACGACGATATGGTTTTAATAATGAGCTAAGATTATTCATGTAAAAGCTTTCCTTTCCTCTATACATATTAGGAAGATTATACCATTAAATAGTTAAATTTTCTATATATAGTTTATTAAAAAGCTAACATAATGGCATTGTTTCAATAATACTGCATATATTTTTATGATTACAATAATTACAATAAATATAGGAGATAATAATATGCCATTTGCACCAACCAGATTTACCAATCCTTTCAAGGGTACATTGAAAGGAGGAATTGCCACTGTCGGTAACACTTTAGGTCTTTGGGGAATGTATAGTCCGCCTAATGGCAATGTGCGTCTTGATACCGTATGTGACGGTGCAGGATGTTTCACGACCACCAACACATCATCAAGGTTTCACTCCAGTTATCCCTATGGTACAACTGGTGACTGGCGACAAAACTCATCCTCCAATGAACTTGTATTTTCTGATGCAGGAACAAACAACCTTGTAGGTGCATATCTATTTTATTCTGGTACCGCTCAAACAAAAGAACTTGATTTAAAAACACCAAGAACGATTGAAACCACAGCAGTCACCTTAACCACACCAAGTAACACTTACAGCATTGTACCCGATGTGGTTTCCTATGTAACCAGTACACAAACTGGGAATCCTGCGTATTCTGCTTTCAAGAATATTACAAATGATTCTTCCTTATGGACACGATTTAAAAATGAAACCGCTGGTACTTATACTCTTGCAGGTGTTCCTGCCGCATTAGGCGATAATCTAAAAGTGCTTCAGACGCTCTCTGGGAAACCAGCTATGTAGGATGGACACTTGTAGTGGTTTATCACAATCCTACAGCTCCTACCAGAAATATTAATGTTTGGGATATTTTTATGCTTGTAGACTTTTTTGATGACCAAGGGTCTTTTTCAGTAACAGACTTTTGTACACCACCAGTGGGCAATCCACTTGCCGGAAAACTGTTTGTTTCTGCTGCCTTCGGTGCAAACTATATTGATGGAGATCAATTACGATTCGGTCCGGATGATGCCTCCATGATCAATCTTTATGGGCCAAATAACAATGCTTTAAATTTCTATCAGTCGCAGATTAACAGTGATATTAATGGTACGCTTACCACCACAGGTACCTTCGGAACAAGCAATCAGCCCGTGAATACAAATGATGTGCTTCCCTCTGGTCGATTTGGCTGGGATAAAACAATGATTCGATTAGACAGCCTCTTAACAAACCAGCAACAATCCGCAAGCATACAAATGATATGTCAAACAATTACCCCTAATCGACATGATGTCCATAATATGGTAACTATGGCTCTTCAGATTGACCTGATGTCTGCAAACATGACTGGTGTCAAAACGATTACGCCAACAGTAGCATCCGTGGGTGATACTCTGAATTATTCAATTACGTTAACAAGCACTGGTCCTGAACCTGCTCATGATATCACGGTGAAGGATCTGCTTGGAGGTGCAACCAATCTTTCCTATGTAGCGAATTCTCTCCAAGTAGATGGTGTAGGCTATGCTGGCAATCCAATTACGGGCATTAATCTGCCAGGTCCATATCCACAAAATTCAAGTATTTCCATCACATTTAAAGTACATGTGGATGCCATGCCAGTTCCCAACCCATTTACCAGTGCTGCCGATGTGACATATAACTATATTCCAGGCTGTTCAATGGATGCTGTCGGAGAGCCATTCTCCACTAATTCTGTAACGGTTACCATTCAAGGTGAAAATGTCCGCGGGGTACCATTTATATAAATAATATCGTAAAAACGTCTTGCTAATCATTAGCAAGCTAATTTGTCAAAAATATATAACGCCGAAAACCTTAATTTTACAAGGTTTTCGGCGTTTCATGTTACATCATCCCTCTGTATTTCTGCTAATTTTAAGTCGTTTTATGCATTCTTTCCTGTTACTTCAAACATGAATTGGGTCATATCTTCTACACTATCTGCTGTACCATCCTTGACCCACTCCAATAAAACTTTAAAAAGACCTGAAGCGATAAACTGTGAAAAATATCTTTCGTATAAATAAGAATCATTAAATTTGACCGTTTCGCTTTCGAAAAAGTCGGTTACATATAAGCAAAACTGTTCATAAAAAATGTGTGATAATTCTGCCAGGTATGAGTAGGCTGCTTAAACTAGCTGGAAGATTGACACTTTAGTAATTCAAACTCGTGATTATATCATGTTTTTCCACAAATATACATAATATAATAAAAGAAATAATATAATAGCATAAATCTCGATAGGGAGAGCATACAATGCCAATTAACAATCTTACAAAGAGTTCCACAACGAACTGCGAAACAGTGGGAAACGTGATTCTCTACACCCTAAGCTTTACCAATGACGGTAACACCAATTCCGATAACGTCGTTGTAACTGACTTTCTAGACAGTGCGGTTTCCTATCTGTCTGGTTCAATTACGGCAAATGTTCCGTTTAGCGGCGACCCGTCCACGCAAATTACCTTGACCTCACCAGTAACCCCAAACGAAACGGTTACGATTACGTTTATGGTCACCATCGACCAGGTTCCTGGTTCTAATCCCATGCCCAACACCGCACAGGTGACCTACGAGTATGAGGCATCCCCTGGTGTTATATCATCAGACACCGTGGAAAGTAATGTATGGTATGTCTGTGTTCAAGACCCCGTCAGAGGTGTGCCTTTCATTTAAATTAAAAGCAATATCTGTTTATCATTCATATATATAAATTAGGAAACTTTTTTGAAAGGTATATTGAAATGCAAGATAATAATATAGGTCTTTTGGCCATCTGCGATGGAACTGGCTGCCCTAATTGTCAACAACGAACCCTCACGGTGGCTTATCTTTCCAATGGTGGCATCGGCAGCTTTGTGGACAGCGGCAGTGTCCCAGGCAGCAGCTACATCATTAAAACCAACACAGAGGTCGGTATATCGAGAGCTGGCTTCTTCTTTACTGGTTGGAACACCCGACCAGACGGCAGTGGCGTCCCCTACCAACCCGGAACCACAATTTTCATTTATTCCAGTCAGACATTTTACGCCCAATGGTCAACGTTCTTCGTTACAACACTGGATGTCACCATGGGAACCACATTCCGCACGGTAGACACATTGTTTAGCTATGGAGCAGACGCACCAATCGCAGGATCAGGAACCATATACTACCTCCTGCAAAAGCCAGGGCTTCCAGCACCAGATGCGCAGACTATTATCAATTTTAATGATCAGGCAGCGCTTGCCGACGGCACGGTTGCCCGAGGTCAGTTCGCCGTCACATTTAGCCAGACCGTTCAGACACAAAAGCGTACACTGTCAGGCAGAGAGGTTTTGTCCCCCTATTCAGACGAAACAGGGGTAGTGGATGGATACCGATATGTTCTCTATATGGTAGGGCTACTAAATGGTTTAAGCTCGGATACATCCACCACAAGTGCAAGTGCTCTGGGTATGCCATTTGGCGACGGACTAGGAACAATTGCCTCGCCTTTTGGACTTCGTGAAATTGACCCTTTAGAAATGACAAAATGGCCAGATCTTCTGCCAGGTCACCCAATTAACCGTGCAGGCGTAACTGAAACGGCCAGAATGCTTGATAATATTGAGGGTATGCTCGTACTGTTTGAGGATACCGCAGACATCTACGGACTGAATAGTACTCTCGGAGATGCTTATCTGCTCCGCACCGACTTTGATCTTGCAGGATATGCAGACGCGTACCAGAACACGGGCTGGCGTCCAATTGGAAACCAAAACACTGCACTGACAAATGGCGGATCAAATCATATCTTTACTGGCTCCATGACAACCGATGGACCACGTCGCCTCATTTCCAACCTATATATTAATCAGATATCGTCCGACAGTAACGTAGTTTCCTATCTAGGGCTGTTTGGTTTTGCAAACAACGCAGTCATAAGCGGGTTTGACATAACAGGAGCCAATCTAAATGCACTGATTACGGATGGCTATAATGGGCATGTAGGTGCGTTGGCTGGAACCATGGTCGGAACGCTAGACACTTTTACCCTCACATCCTCCTCCGCGAATGCCACTGGCTCTGGATTGATTGATGTAAGTGGCGTGGTGGGAACATTTTACTCCACCGACTGCCGAAACATCACCCTTTCGGATGTCACCGTTTCTGTAACAGGAGGGAATTCCTCTACTGCTGGAGGGTTTGCAGGACACTTTGCCGTTTTAGGTCAAACTTCTGCCACTGTCGCCGACTGTACGGTCACCGACGTAAATATCACCTCCAACGGATCAGGTGGAGCCTTTATCAGCGCATTTGTCTTTATGGATGCAGGTGGTGGCGCTACTATCAGAAACTGCAAAGCTACAGGCAGTGTAACTGGAAACTTGTATGTTGGCGGACTCATCGGACTTCTTGGTGGAAATTCTGATCGCAACCCCGCTGATTGTATTGTCAGCGGATGTACTGCATCGGCGGATGTAATCGGTGACAATATGGTAGGCGGGTTAATTGGAAATGTCGAGCGAACCACAGTACAAAATTGTAGCGTTCTCTCTGGCTCAGTAAGAGATCTCCGTACGACCACCTCGCTCTCTCGGCCATTTGGAGGTTTAATCGGTTCTTTTTCCGAAGGGAGTTTGTCGGACTGCACTGCAGCCATAGATGTGCTGGTACCGCTCTCCAGCAGGGCAGGTGGGTTGATAGGTACGTTGGTTACCATTTCAACTGCTTTCACCTACAACATCACCAACTGCTCTGCCAGCGGTAATGTGTCCGCCGTCTCTTATGTGGGCGGATTGGTCGGAGGGTACACTACCGGAGAGGCTATTGTGACGTTCACAAATTGCTTTGCTACTGGTTCGATTACTGGTTCTGCCACCGCCGACAGCGTTTCAGCTGGCGGAATGATTGGCTCTGGACAGCTTGCACTCTACACAGACTGCTATGCCACTGGGGCAGTACAGGGACGCTCCAATTTAGGTGGATTTATCGGTGACTCCTCCGCAGCGCAATTTACAGGATGTTATTCGCGCGGAAATGTCACTGGCGTAGGAATCTCTGTGGGTGGATTTATTGGTGCTTCCACAAGTGCCAAATTCTCTCGCTGCTTTTGCACCGGGAATGTGACTGCAAGTACCAGTAATGCAGGCGGGTTTGTAAGCAATTTCTTGGGTGGCTCCAGTATTGACAACTGCTACGCCACTGGAAACTGCGAAGGTACTGGAAATGTAGCTGGATTGGTACAGGGAATTTCTGGGGGCTGCACTATTAACCACTGCTATGCCTCAGGTAGTATCACTGCAACATTAGCGGCTGGTGGCGTTGTCGCAGCGGGTTTTGGGGGTACGCCCAATCCTGTCAGCAACAACTTTGCCTTAAATCCTCTTGTCGCAGCGGGGGGCAACAGCGTAATTGGGCGCGTGGCAGCCAGCTCAAGCTTACTCACCCTTACAACTAACAGTGCAATTTCCACGCTGGCACTTACCCGCGGTGGCATTTCTTACACACCGGCACCAGGTAATAATACAAAAGATGGAGCAACGGTAACACTTGCTGGCCTCGAAGCTGCCATGCAGGCGGCTGGTTGGTCATCACTTATATGGGATTTTTCTACAATTGCAACACTTGGCCGTCCAATTTTGGTGTCGCCAAGCGAGACTTAACACATTAGAGTATTACACAATGTATAAAGCCTAAAGTCTTGAACCAACAAGACTTTAGGCTTATTCAATAGCGTTCCTGGAGGGAGTCGAACCCCCGACTAGCCCTTAGGAGGGGCTTGTTATATCCACTTAACTACAAGAACATATTTATGATGCTTTGACTTTGATATTTTATCAAAATTAACGCACTAAGTCAAGTATTGCTAATTTGCCTCAGCGATGAGGAATAAAATTTTTATAAATAATCCACCTACATTATAATGCAGGTGTGGTTTACGTTTTTAATAATTAGCTTGGATTATATTATTTACTGCTTATAATAAACTCTATCTCAGGATTATCATTTTTAATATTAACAATTATTATTTTGTAGAAAGAGACATATCCACTGAGTTCAGAGCTTTTGGGAACAATGGCTCCGACTCTATTTTCGTCAATTATACAATAATTCCCCATCCCTAATGTGATGTTGTTAAATGTCGCAATTTCCTTTGAATCCCCATTTTGGTCATGAAACACATAGCGAATCTCTTCTTTTCCAAGCTCTTCAGTTATCGTGCATTTGTGCTCGGGAGAAGGTGATTTAAAACATAAATTAGTTAATTCGTTTTTAACCTTGCTTGGAATGACCGTGTTTGTGATTCCATCAACCATTGTATCATCATAGACGTTGCATAAAAATTCAACAGTTTCACTTTCGGTATCTATCAAGAAGTAGTGGTGATTTGGTTCAGTGTTGGCAAATTCGAAATTGTATGTGATTAAATAACGCCCATCAGCTGAAATGGTTATTCCAAACGGCCAACCTTTAAATGGTTCACCTAAATCAATTGTTTTGTCTATGCTGTTACTAATGATATTGTATCTAAATATATACCGTCCATATGATGCAAACAAGTAATTCTGTCTACTTTGAAGCTCCCAGTTGCTTGTAGCATGAGTAATAGGAATTAGAGCAGCTTTACCCTCATTATATTCAATGAATTTTGGATAATAACTTAAATCAATTCTTTCAAGATCGGAAGATTGGCTTGTTGACGTTTCTGTTGATGGACTGCTTACACAAGCAGATAGTCCTAATAATAAAAATGAGCAAACAAGACTTAACAAACATTTCATACGCATATTCATATATTCCTTTCCTATAGCCTATTTATTTATGAGTTTTACCATGATTAGGCGCAACCCTAATCATGGTCTTGGTATCATCGTTAATAATTACCCAAAATGTTTATGCCTCTGACACTTACAACATTCGTTAAAGTTAGATAATACGGTTTATCCACTGTTCCACCTGCAGTGCCAGAACGATATGATACAACTAAACCTGTGTAACCATATGCAGATGAGTAGTAGTTTGTTCGAATCATTGAGTGTCCGTATACTGAATTTCCAGAACGCTTAAGCTGAATAATGTCTCCATACCCTATATATTCTTCGTCAACTCGAGGTGCCAAAGATCCTCTTGGTCCAGAACCATTATTGGAAAGTAAGAAATCACCGAATTTTTGTACCCCTGCCCATGTTACGGATCTTGTATTAGCTCCCGGCGCTCCCTCGCTTATAAAATACCAACCGGTGTCTGCATTTCCCGTTTTTTTCATTTTTGCTCCGCCTGCAAGAAGGACGTGAGAGGCAAAATTTGTACAATCATATGCATTAGTAATACTCGAAAATTCGTAGTAGTAGGGAGCCTCAGTTGAGCCACGTGCTGAATTAGTGCAGGCAGAATCATAAAAGAGTCTTCCATTTTTACGGTAGTTAACCGCAGCTGTTTTTTTTGCGTAAGCAGCCATTGTCATACCATTGATAGCCGAATAAGCCTTAGTAGTGTTTTCCTGCTCTTTTTCTGAGATAATATCTATTTTTAAGTTTAAGAGTTCGGAATTTTCTTTTTCTGCAATAGTTTGAATGTCTTCCAAAAACACGTCAATATTCCTATACATGATATTCGAATTATTAATAGCTATATCCAAGCTACTTGAGATCGCTCTTACGCTTTTGGCATTAGCGCTTGCATCCCACTTAGAAACGCTCAATTCAGATGATTCTGATTCAATAAACATATCATCATCAGAGAAGAGTATATCAGCAATTCGAATTTCGTCGTTGTATCGAACAAAGAGAAAATCGACCTCACCGCCGAAATATGATCTTCCGTCTATGCCGGGATATTGCATTTCCGCATCAATTGACAGCTTGATGAACAATCCATCTTCTCTGAATTCATAATCCTGCATTGAACATGTAGCATTGAAATACGTAACAATAAAATCTTCTTTTGCCGTTTTTTCTGATTTTATGTTTAATATTGTTCGAGTAAGCTCAAGGGTTTTGCTGACGTAATCGCTCAAGCTCTCAAAAACAAAAACATTGCTCAAGTCGGTATTCTCAAGTTTAAATTTTGCGTCGTAATACTGTGTGGCCGTTTTTTCGGCGAGCTTATAACATAAAGTAATATCATTTTTATCTGGTTCAGTAATCTTGATGTATGAATTGCATTCTGTGCTCACCGCAGAGATTGATTGAAAACACAATGTAATCATTAATACTAAAACAACTATGGTAAATAAACTCTTTCTTTTCATTTTTTCCTCCAAATAGTTTTTATTTTGAATCTATAATTGCAATAACCGAAAACAATCCCTTTTAATTTTTATTTCGTATATTCAAATATAGATGTCATCACCATGTTAGTATACATAAGTAATATCCGAAAGCAGCTTTAGGTAAAAAATTGTTAAATAATAATTGTATAAACATAAAATCGATTCTTGTATAAAAGGATTAGTTGACGTAAAAGCTTGTCATTTACATTATTATATACTATAATTATAAAAATTTTTAGTTTAATATATGGAGGTAAAACGTGAAAGGAGCAAAAATTATAATTACTGATTTAGACAAAACCTTGTTACATAGTGATAAAACCATTTCAGATTATACTATAGAAATATTTAATCAATGTCGTGCAAAAGGTATTAAGATAGCTTTTGCAACTGCACGTTCCGAAAATTCATGTAAATATATTATTGAACGTTTCATGCCTGATGCAATTATTTCTAACGGAGGGGCTTTAGTTAAAGTCGGAGATAATATTGTTTATAAGGCAATTATGAATGAAGAAATATGCAATAAATTACTTTTACGTTGTATTAATAACTCAGAAATTGAATGTATTACAGCAGAAACAGATTTTGGATATTATTTAGATAAGCAAGTAGACGAACAAGACCCAAATTGGATTGAGTATATGCCTGCATATTATAAGGACTTTAGTAATGGTATGGGTTGCGATGCATATAAAATTACTATTGCTATTGATGATGCAAATTTTGCTAAAGATATAATTTCAGATATTCCTGAGATTGAAATGATTCCTTTTTCTGGTGAAAACTGGTTTAGATATGCACATGTTTCAGCAAATAAATGGATGGGTATTAACGCTTTAACTACATATTATGGAATAAGTACTGATAAAGTAGTTGCCTTTGGTGATGATTATAATGACATGGAAATGATTAAAAATTGTGGTATTGGCGTTGCTGTTGCAAATGCTTTAGACGAAGTCAAAGCACTTGCAAATGATACCTGTGACAGCAACGATAATGATGGGCTTGCTAAATGGCTTGCTAAGAATGTTTTAGATTCTACTCCACCAAACTCATAATCTCAACCGCCTTAACTTCATTTTCATGTGCACCCTTTAATAAAGCTGCTATTTTAACTCGCACTTCTTGATTCAATATATCCTCGCTTGTTTTTATACGAAATGCTTCTTTCCATGCCAAATATACTGACTCATAAATACTAGCAAGTGGGGTCTGTTCCATCTTTTCAAAATACTTCCAAGCATAATATTTAAGTTCACCATAAGTACCTAAAAAATATTCCAAATTCCATGATATATCTGGATTAAACTCAGCTTCAAAATGCTTAATCAATGTCTGGTATGCTTCTAATCCCTTTGCATTATCACACCATTCTTCACCTTTTAAATGCGAAACTGCTAGTTTCATTGTATCTTTTAGAATGTCTTCTTGTGATTTTTCGCTTTTACCATTAATAGTCAATACTGATAAAATCGGAAGTTCTCGTTTTCCAAGCAAATTATAAGACATTTCTCCCTCTCCATTTATAGCAAGAGTTAGAAATTTCTGAGTATCATCATCATAACCAATAATTAAACCCCATTCTGGTACTCCTATATCCCATGATACCGCTGGTACTCCACTATCAATAGATTCTTTAATAATCGCGATAGCTTCTAATCGTCTTTCTTCCTCAATATCATCTTGTCCCCAATAGCGACCTACATAATTGCATATTAATCCCCCATTCTCTGTCCACGGTTTCTGATCGTCAAAACTCCAAATGCTTGTTGCTGATGGACACAAATCCTCTGATACCCACATACGAAATGCAAAACCGCTAGTAGCAATAATATCCTCTGAACAACCCTCCCAAGGACTATTTTTCACTGCACAAGCTAAAGACTTTGCAAAAGAAAAAAGATAACCTGTACTGTCTGTAACTCCATCCCATGTAATATTCAACTTCTTCATTTAGCTTCTCCTTCTATTTTCTTTATTGGAATATAAATCTCCTCACTGAATATTCGGCTTGCTTCAACATAACTTTCAAACTCATAACTACAATTATGTTGATAACCACTACTAGGGAACCAAGTTTTATTTATGTATTCCCAAGTTTTATGTATTGTGTTCACAAAATCAAAATGTGTAGCCGCTGGTGTATTAAACAACGCATATAACCCCTCTGGAATATGTATTTGAACGGTCTCACTAATATCGCCTTTAGCATCATCTGTTTTGATACCAATCCAGTAGTCTAGGCAATCATTCCTGACATTCCATCGACAAATTCCATAATCTTTACAAACCTTCCCACCTGATAGCTTAAGTGAAAGCTTTTTACAATTGTATTTATTCCAAAATCTAGGTGGATAAGCTTCATCACTTGCATATGCTGTTAACACAAGTTCTGGTAAAGTAATGATTTGAGGCGTAATCTCAAACTCAGAAACCTGTAACCTTATACGTTCATATAACTTTAAGCTATTTCCTGCTGCCTTATATTCTGTAGGTAAAACATTGTGTTCAGCTTTAAATGCTCTTGTAAAATTTTCTTTTGAATTAAAACCATACTCAAAAGCAATCTCAGATATAGGACAATCGCTATCTACTATTTTTTTGCAATTTCGCAGAGTCTCCGCTTACGTATATAATCAGCAGGTGTAAGGTGTAATACCTCCTTAAATACTTTCAGAAAATGATATTCTGAATAACCCGCTACTTTTGCGAGGTCTGTAAGTTTAAGGTCATCTTTTAAATTTAGTTCAATATGCGTTAATACGTTTTCAATGTGTTCTCTATAATTCATAAATTTATTATACCAAAGTCCTTATTTTTATGATTGATAAAAATTGCGATATTTCACCTTGTTAATAATAATTATTATATCATATTTATCCAGATATTTTTAGATATTTTAAAAACAAAAAAACCACTAGCTGTAATACTAATGGTTCTTTGTAAATTATTTAAGCTTTATTGGGAATAACAAATCCAATTGATGCTCATCACTTTCAGGATTATCAAGGTTTGCATAGTGTAAATAATTCAAATGTTCCTCCATCAATCCTCCCATACACTCTCCACAATCAGGAATATCATTGTTTGTGTACTTAGGATTATCTTCCACAACCCACTTAACAAGCCACTCCCACTCATGGAAATTTCCTAATGTAATCATATGTGCAGCATACATACCACCATCAAAATGTTTCTTTTCTAACGGAGCTGGAACCTCCATATCATCAGGTATTGTTATCCACAATTCATAACCATACACAGGCTTGTCCTCAGATGGATTAGGGTGATTAAATCCAAAAACTCTTGCATCTGGCTTTTTACTGTAAAGATTACTTTTTTTCACAAAGTCATATAATGCATCTCCTGCGTTTGATTCTGGATTTTCTCCAATATAATGACTTGATGCAACTGTACATGGGGGTAAATGTACAATCCTCACATCCTTTAGTTTTGATAACCCCTCATTTGCTTTGTTTAAATCGTCCATAGACCTTTCCTCCTTAAAATTGATTTTTGTCAAAGATAAGGAATCAATTGCATTAAGTATAATTTCATCATTAAACAACACTGATTTTAAAGCTATGTTCGTATTTTTTTGAAGTTCCTCAATAAAATTGCTAAGTATTACACGCATTGTTGATAAAGCTGTTATTTCATCATCCACTTCACTCATATTCTGCATAAATACATTTAGCATTGTTTCTGTACTTGGACTATCAAAAATCATTTTTATCTGCTTTAATGGGATTCTAAGTTTACGAAGAAGTATAATCTGCTTTAATCGCAAAACAGAATCTTCATCATATACACGATAAGCATAGTCTTCCACCTTTAAACTTGGCAAAATACCTATCTCCTCATAATAACGTAGCATCCTTGTTGAAACATTGAACATCTTTGAAACCTGACTAATTGTTACTAAATCCATAATAATGCTCCTCTTCTTTAACTTTAATTGGAGTATAAGGTGCTACACGACGTCAAAGTCAATACTTTTTATCAAATTTTTTATTCTAGTCTATCATGTTCCTTTAATATTAACATATCATCCATAACATCTAGAATAGGCCATAAAAGTGCACTGATTGATGACACCTCGTATTTTTTATCTTCTGGTTTTTCACTCCAAAGCCCTTCTTTATTCCACAGCCTTCCCAAGCTTAGATTGTCAATCTTCGCATCCAATTCATCTTCACTTATCGCTTTTTTCTCTATTCTTTCTCGAATCTCTTTGCGAACTGATTCCAATGCAGATACATCAACTATTTTCAGAAACTCTGCTGCCAAACGTTGACATTCATCTGTACTTTTGAGTTTATATTCATCTATAACCTCTATTAAGCCAACCCAATCATTTGCTTCCAATGTTTCTTGAATACATTCATTTGTAATAGCACAAAAATTCGCATATTTATGCATCTGTGACACTCTGTACTCAATTACTCTAAGTGTCTTTTTATATATTTCATGTTCTTTATCAAAGTATTTTAGTACAAAGCCAAACATAGCACTGTGTATGTAGTTTTCTGGTGGCCAATCACACGGAAACCATGGTGCATTTGGATATTGATAATAAGGTTCACATGGATAATTATTATTTGATGGTATTGACCAATACCAACCATGCTCTGTAAAGTAATCTGTATTTTCAATAAACTTCATTATTCCCTGTATCATTGGATTATCTTTATTATCACACTTCAATGATTTTAAAACTCCGTAAGCCATATCTGTAGCCACTGGGTGTGAATGAGGATTTAAGCAATCCGGTTCAAGTCCATTACCGAAACCTCCATCTTCGTTTTGATAGAAAGAAAGCGCCTCTATAACTGTATTACAACTTCCACCCTCGAAATGATATTGCCAACGTGTTAATTCAATATGCCTAGCATTACGGTAAATCCAACTACGGATTTGATTATATACCTCTTTTGATAGCTTCTTCATTTTAACTTTTTACCTCCTGTAATTTACTAAACAGCTGTTACACTATTATATCCTTTTTAGAAAGCAATTTATTGTAAAAAATCGACATCACTAGGAAAATGTCTTAATGCAAACGCTTTTGCATCTCTCATTGTCATACCATGATGTTTTTTAAAGTGATTTAGCATATGTGCTTGATCTGTATAATTATATTTATATACTGCATCTAATGCATTAAAATCTTTAGAAAACAAATAATCATTCCACACATTTTGGTAACGAACAATATCCGAAATTTTTTTCATTGAAACACCTATATATTCATTAGATTTGGATTAAATCTATTTAAATTTATATGCTTTAATAAAAAAGCCTCTGTTTGCTCTACTCTCTCATCTAAACTGGTATATTCTAAAAGCATTTTATCAAAATAGCTTTTCCAGCCCGAAAAATAATACTCCATTTGCTCAAATGTATGATACGAATCCTTCAAATGCTCTGTTGTAAATAAATGTACTCCCCAAAAATTAAATCTTATTCCGAATCGTGATGTATTTGATTTATCCCTTAAGGGTTCTAATACACTTGCTGTATCTGTAAGTCCACAAAAAAAGGCAACTGTTTTTCCACTATGGTGGTCTGTTATAAAAATGATATTAAAGCATAAATCTGGATTGACATATGTAGGCTCTAAGTCATTCTTATCTATATCTGTTACAATATGTTCTGTTCCAAAATATCCTGATAAAAACGGAACTAATAAAGGATGTTTAGCATTTCGGTCGGCATGTACATCTGATTTATAATCACATAACTCTGCTGCTGATGTGTTTAGTAGTAAATTCAAATCTAGTCTCCGCACTATTAATCTCCTCGTCCATTTTTTATACTGTTTATTATATCAGATATCATAACTTTTACCAAATAAAATAACCACGTACCTTTTTTTAATGAGACACGTGGTATATATGTTTTTTAGTTAACAAAACATCTGCGGAAACTGTCTAATTATTCCAGTCGCAAAATAATCAGACATCGGAAGTACTGCTTTTTCAACTTGGTCAAACGCTTGTATGTCAGCTGGGTAATTACCTGCTAAACGCATTGCTACTTCCTGTGTTGTCAAATCTAAATGCGTATATAACATATTACGAAGATCATTCATATCATAATATGGATTAATACGACTAAATGCATTTGCCATTTGGTCTGCATTTTTGTACCACTGCTGTTTCAAATTAGCGGCATCTTCAGTACGACCATCACGCAGTGCTGTAATCAAGTCGCCTCCAATCTTAAGATGTTGCACTAGAAGACTTTCTATCGTATTTGCAATATTTGCACCATAATAATTTTCAAAAATGTTAGCAATATCCTTTGGATTACGCATAAGACGTGCAGTCGTTGCTGCTTGATCATCAAGCCTTGCTGCTGTACTAATTAAAAACATTCTAGTCCAGTAAACATGCTGTTCCCATACTTTTCGCATATCGCTTATTAAGTCAAACTTTGAGCGTTTCATAAATTAAACCCCAAATTATTTTACTATAAGCATATGCTTAATGCTTGATTTTGTTTCCTAATATTAACGTTTAAAATATTTGTCTACACCATTTGCAATTCCATTTACAATCTTATGTTGATATTCTTCTGTAGCCATTAACGCATCCTCTGTAGGATTTGACATATATCCCATTTCAACAATAGTAACTGGTACTTGTGCCCAATTAATTCCACTCATTGTATCAGTTTCCCATACATATTCTCTCTTACAGCCTGTTACACCAACAAGTTCATCTAAAACATCTGTAGAAAGCTGTTTACTTTTAGAATATAATTTTCCGTTATATATATTTGCTGATGTTTGACATATTGTCATTGCCCCATTCACAGATGAATTTTCTGAACCATTTGCATGAATACGTATAAATGCGTCTGCATTTGCTCCATTAGCAATTTGAGCACGTTCTGAATTACTCATATTTACTTCATTTGTTGTTCTTACCATAATTACTGTATATCCACGAGATTCTAGTTCTTTTTGCAATTTTAGCGAAACGTTCAATGTCAATTGATATTCTGCAAGCCCACTTACACACCCACTAGTTCCACTAGATACTTTCGCTTTCATCTCACTAGCTCCTGGGCCAACAGGTTCTTTTTCGTTATTACCTTTTTGTTGATGTCCTGCATCAATCACAACCACAAAACCATTTTCCTTACTACTTGTTTCACTATTACTTGATGTCTCTTTTATAGTAGTTTCAATAGTCTCTGATTCAACATTATATTCACTTGTCAACTCTACTGTTGCCAAATTTTCTACTATGTCATCCTTTGAACAACCATACAGCGATATTCCAAACATCAACACTATTAATATATAATTTATCTTCTTTTGCATACACTATCCTCTATGTTTTATAATAACATCATATAGATTATTATAACCCCCTTAGATTGAATTGTAAAACTTATTAAAGATAATTAATTGGTACACATTTTTAGTATTCACAAATATCTGCTTTTAAAAGCCTCTTACATCTTGTTATAATTAGTGGAATAACTACCATTATGTTACAAAGCACCATTCCTATCAGTGCCAATGAATGAAAATAATTCAAATACTTTCCTGCCGGATATAATACCATATTGTTAAACAAATATAGCATTGTAAAAAATACTCCTCCTCCAACTGTCAGTGCAACCAAATCCATACACAGTAGCTCCTTTGCAATCTTACCAATAATCCTACGTTTCGAAATTCCTATTGCACGATAAACCGCAAACTCAAAGTTTCTTCGTTGATACATACCTACAAATGCTGCATTTATTGTAACTGCCATAATTATTGCCATCAAAATTACAACGAACATATAAATTGTATCGAACATACTGAATTGCCCTCTCATATCATTATATAAGCCTTTATATACGTAAACATCATACTTTTCCTGAAGACCATATGCATAATCATAAAGTTCTTTACCTTTTATCTCTTCTCCTAATAGCAAACATTCCACTACTTCACTGTTTTCGTCAATAAAATATGAAATATAACCGTCTTCATTTGTAATAACATCAAGCGTAAACTCACCATAAATATTCGAACCATAGTCCTTATCAACCTTATTGCCTATTTCTAATCCTATATTTTTCGCAAATTTTTCACTTAAAACTAGACTTCCATTTTTAATATTCTCGAAATCACAGTCTATATTATGAAACTCACAAAATGTTTTAAAATCATCCACCGAATGAAATGTAAATGTACATTGACCCATTTCAAACCCCATAACCGTATTCCAACTAAAACCATTGTATGATCCCATATCAATGATTTTCACTTTATTATCTTTTAAAGCCTCTGCCTTAAATGCTTCAAATTCTTGCTTATCTTTATCATTTGTTGTCGCATTAATTGATACCATATCATTATAGTACTCAATACCTACTCTCCAATTGTCATAAGGATTTGTAACATATAAGCCTGCAAGATATGCTCCATAACCGAGAAACAGCATAAACATCAGTAATATGCATCTTGATTTATTTTCTTTAATGAAATATAATGCCGAAAATGGAGTTTTCATACTATTCACCATCCTTAATCGCACTGATATTTCCATCCCACATCTCAATTATTCTGTCTGCATCTTTTAAAATCGAACTATCATGTGTGATAACTAATACCAGATTTTTTTTAGCATACTCTTTTAATATTTCCATAACTGAAAATGCATTTTCATGATCAAGGGCAGCAGTTGGCTCATCTGCAAAAAGTACCTTTGGATTATTAATCATTGCTCTTGCAATTGCTACTCTTTGTCGTTGACCTCCCGAAAGTTTTGCTGGTCTCTTACCAAGCTCTCTTTCTCCAAGTCCAAACCCAGATAGTAAAGCTTTTGCATTTTCATATGTATTTTTGCCGCTTTTATCCGCTGCAATCATAACATTATCTACTGCACTCATATAAGGCACTAGAAAATGTCGTTGAAATACAAAGCCAAATTCATTTCTACGAAGATTTTCTCTTTCACTGTCTTTTAATTTTGTTAGTTCTTTTTTATTATAAATAATCTGCCCATCAGTAGGTGTTTTTAACGTTGAAAGGCAATACATAAGTGTTGATTTCCCGCTACCTGATGGTCCTATAATTCCTATTAGTCCTTTATCTGGAAGTGTAAGGTCAAATCCTCCCAGTGCATAGACTTTTTCAGCTTTTTCCATATCGTATATCATAGTAATATTTTTTATTTTAAACATTATTTTGCCTCCTCTAATATAAATCATCTTCCATTGCATCAACTGTGCGAATTTTAAACAATGCATACCTAATTGGTATCTGTAAAATTCCAAAAAGTAGTACATATGAGCAGATAATCTCAAAGACTGTTTTTGGATAAAAATATGCACATCGTAATCCCATCGGCTGAATCATGATGTTATCTAGCCCTACAACAGATACTAAAATAATTAAACTTCCTATAATAATTGCCGTTACAAAAGTAAATAGTAATTCCCTCATAATAGATAAATAAATTGTTTTTCTAGAATAGCCTATTGAACAATATAAACACCATTCATTATGTCTGTCTCTAAGATAGGTTACATATACTATAAACAATGATATAAAAAGTAGTATCATAATACCTAAATAAACGTATTTTGTTGCATTATCTATCGAACTTATAACATCTTCTTGTAAGAACTTTTCTCCCTGTTTATAATCAATAATATTGTCATAAGTCTCTCTTACATTAACACCAAGATTTTGAAGTACCTTAGACATATCTTTAATGCTGCCATCTGAAAGTGTAACTATCATTGATGACTGCTCATTTTTTTCAGAAGGGATACCACATCCAAAATAATTATCACAATCAAGAATTCCTACGATTTTGTATACCTTTAAATACCTATCTTCTCTAAAATAATCACCAAGTTTATAACCATTATTTTTTATGGACGCCTCATCTAGTACAATTTCTCCTTCATTTTCAGGAAGTCTTCCTTCTATTATCTTCGCATCCATATGTTTAATAAAGCTCATAATTTCTTCTTTTTCCACTAATGGAATCTCAATAGTAAAACCTCCTATTGGCGGAGTAACATTACTATAGACTATTTGTGTATAAAAAGCATGCTCTATTCCTTGTTGTCCTTTTAATTTTTCAACAATCTCAGATACTTTTTGCTTATATTCAATCATGATTTCATCTTCCTTTGGATTATCAATATCCACTCCAATTGAACTTCCTGCTAAATTCATATATTGAATCTTTTGTGTATTCTCTAACATAATAGGCTTAAATGTCTCTACTGAAGCTGATAATAAAAACTGCGTTAAATATGTAATCACAAAACTCAAGCTTAAACTTATTATTAGGACTGCAACCCTTCGTTTATTATTTTTTATATACTTTATTGCAGATATTTTCTGCTGCATACTAATACTCCCCTTTCAATTAGGAATTCTTATATAATTTATATTTACATTTTGCCATAAACCCACTAAGTATAAAAGTAACCGCAGTCATATTTTTATTATGACCACGGTAATAGTTTATCCTTTTATTGCAACAATAAGCTTTGCTCTATCGTGAATATTCGTTTTATCATAGATTGAAGAAATATAATTCTTAACTGTACCCTCGGAAATATATAAAGTCTCCGAAATCTGCTTATTAGTAAGTCCTTGCACCAGCAATGTACAAATTTCTTTTTCACGACTTGTCATTCCATTAAGTAATTCCTGATTTTGTGTTTTACTGCCCATAAGAGTTGCAAGTCTTTGCATTACTTTACTATCAATAACATTTCGCCCTCCCATAATCTGCTCAATTGCCCCAAGTATTGCATCCTTTCCACTATCTTTAAGTAAATATCCATCTGCACCATTTGAAATAGCTTGAGTAATATTAACATCATCATAAAAAGTAGTAAGAACAAGTATTTTTATCTCTGGATATGTCTGTTTCATTTTCTCTATCAGTTCAATTCCGCCCATGCCTTTCATATTCAAATCAACGAGTGCAATATCACACTTTTCTTTTTTGAGAACTGATAATGCTTCATTTCCATCATGAGCAGTTCCTATAATGTGCATACCATTCAATGTCAAAATAATCTCTAGACTCTCAAGTAAAAGTGGTTCATCATCCACTAATAATATTTGTAGATTGCTCATTTATTTTTCTCACCTCTTTCTTCCTCATAAAGTGGAAGTGTAATTTCTGCTTTAAACCCATTCTGATTGCTATATACAACACTTCCGCCACATTTTTTTATATAAGAAGTAATTTTTTTCAGTCCAAATCCTTCCGAAATCCTTACTGCTTTATTGTCTTCATTAAAATCACTATTTCCATTGTCCCATACACTAAGTTTAATATGTCCACTATCTGAAATAAGTATTATAGTAAATAAATCTGCATCTCCATGGCGTATACCATTCGTCAAAAATTCCTGTACTGCACCTGTTAAAAACTCAGTATGTTCATGAGGTATAACCAATTCACCATCTGCTCCTGAAAAGTCTATTCGTATCTTTATCATTGTATCCATGACAAAATTATCTACTATGGCTTTTATCTCTCTTATCAAATCACTCATAGATATAAATTCATTTTCATTGTCCAACACGCGAACCGCATGGCGAATAGAACTAAGGCTTGTACGTATCCTATCATTTGCAGTATTCATTTTTTCCCTTGCTTTATCAGGACTAGAATCAAAAAGCATATCTGCTGCCTCAAGTGTCATAATAGCCGCTGTTATCGAATGCCCTACACTATTATGAATATTCCTACTAATATTTTCACGCTCTTCAAGACGTGCATTTTTATCTGCAAAATAATTCTTCATAACAAGCTCTTGATTAAGCTTTTTTTCATACATCTCATTAACCGCAGTAACACTAACCGCCTGTGCAATTTGATTTTTCGCTGATATATATTTTAAAATCAGGTTTTCTGCAATGTATATTACCGTTGATAAAACCATTAAAAACAACACATTAAATAACATTACTGGAAATGAAAGCGTATTTTTTATAATCTCCAAAACCAAATAGACTATTGAAGGACTAATTATCTGTAAAAACTTATTATTTATATATCTACATTCGTAAAAAATTACATATGAAAAAACACTGCCTGATATTATCACAAATGCTATCGAAAACATTATCTGAATACCAAACAATAATATATTTTGTTTATCTGATAAATTTCTTACCGTAAAAAGTATCATTAGCATTCCTGCAATCAAGATGCAAACGTACGGATTATTTCCACTAATAACAGCCTCTACTGTCAATACAAGTAAAAGAGCTGAGGATTGAACATATTGTTCTATTGTTTTCATGTTTATACCCATATCTTCCCGATTTGGTTTCCAAAATCGTATTTGCTTTTCAAAATCGTATTACCAATAAAATTTTATCATAGAATTTATAATCTTACAATGTGACTATAGTCATGTGACCAAGCAATGTAACTAAGCAATTGATTTTATATTTGACATTAATAATAAATCATGTTATTATGCAAGTAATTACTTGCACAAGGTGGTGATAACAATTTTTGATGAAACGCAAAACAAAATCATACATGCAACCATGAACCTTATTATGGAACGTGGATACTCTTCCACTACAACAAAGGATATCGCTTTGTCCGCTGGAGTTAATGAATGTACGATATTTAGAAAGTTTAAAGGTAAAAAGGAAATAGTCTTATCTGCGATGCAATTACCAGAGTGGAATCCTAAATTAGATGAAAATGACTTTCCGTATAAAGGCAAGTTAGAAAGTGACTTGATTTCTTTTTCAAGAATTTACATGAAAAAAGTAACATCTAAAATGGTGAAATTATCTATCGGGCTACGTACTCCCGAATTATATCCAGATACTGCCGAGGGGATATTAGACGTACCGCAGACATTTAAAAAAGTTCTTGTTAATTATTTTAAAGAAATGAAAGATAAAATCGATGGTACTGACTACGAAAATATGGCAATGATGTTTTTATCTATGAATTTTGGATTTGTTTTTCTTAAAGCATCATTTGAAAATCAGCTAACAGAGATTAAGAAAGATGAATATATTAAAAATAGTGTTAAGATATTTGTAAAAGGTATCAAAAAAAAGTAATGGCATAAAACATGCCATTCTTTTATAGCCACAATGCAAGTGAATGCTTGCCAAACGAGAGGAGACTTTGATATGAAGATTTGTAAAAATGTATATCAGATTAAAATTGACTTTTATGTAACACCTGAAATAAAACGATTTGTATATGTATATTTAATTACTGGCAAATTTTGTTACCTAATTGATTCCGGAGTTGCTGGTTGTGAACAATTAATTGGAGATTATATGAAAGAATTAGGTCGTGATATTTTAGAAATAAAAGGTATCTTTTTGACCCATGCACATCCAGACCATATTGGTGGAGCTGCAGAGATTAAAAATTTAACTGGATGTAAAGTCTATGCTTCTGCCCTTGGGGAAAGTTGGATAGAAGACATTGATGTTCAATTTAAAGAACGTCCTATACCTAATTTTTATACATTAGTAAATTCATCTGTCAATATTGATCAGCTTGTAAAAGATGGCGATTCTATTTACCTTGAACCCGAGTTATCAATAGATGTACTAGAAACAGCAGGGCATTCTTTAGATTCTGTTGCCTATATTATTAAAGAACTAAATGTAATATTTTCTGGTGATGCCATTCCTGCATCTAATGATATTCCTATTTTCGTGGACGTAGAAGAAAGTCTAAAGTCTTTGAAAAAAATTAAAGATTTAAACTCCATACAGTTTTGCTGTCCTGCTTGGGATAGGGTATATGAAAATAATATACTAAATGAATTAATGAATGAAAAAATGATATTTTTAAAGATGTTAAAGGATACTGTTTTGAAAATAGATATAGAATATAGTGATGCTGACCAAGAACAAAAGGAAACTCTTTTATGTAGCTTATTAAATATAAATGAGCTAAAAGGAAATCCTCTGTTCAAGGCAAGCATAAAAGCATGTAAACTTCCTAACAAATAGTTTTATTTTAGACTAAAAACTGCACCATCCGGAACTGGCGAAGCAAGCTCTCCACTTGATCCATTTAGCCTATATTTCGGTATACTTGAGGATTTAGAAGCATCAAAGGTAAATGAACCGCTTATTTCATCATATTCAAAAACATAAGTGTTTTCACCATCATCTGTATTACATGTAAGTACTCCATCAGAAAAAGTATATTCGCCAAATGCTACATAACTACTTAATGCTGACCAATAAAAGTGAAAAGTATTATCTGAATCATATAATATAAACGTCGGTGATATAGGTTCTGTTGAGTCCATATAAAAACACATGCCCTCTTGAGTCTTTATTATATAGTCATTATGTATAGCAGAAGAATCTTTATGTGATTTTTCCATTGCTATCACAATTTTATAAAGCTCTTCTTCTTTTCGTTTTGCTTCCTCAACGTCGAATGTTGCTGTTTCATTCTTACCTTTTGCCTCAGTGTCATAAGTTGATATATCATTTTTATTTTCTTCCTTAGAATCAATAGGGTCTGTAAGCAAACACACTGTTACAACCACACATGCTATAACTCCAACAACAATAATCCAAAATTCAGGTTTTTTATAATTTAACACGTTTTTCACCCTTCCTTTCACGCTTATCTCTCCAAATGCAAGAGGACATGCTACAATCATTTTACGAGGTACACTACAATTAATCAAAGCATTAGAATATGATTTTTTTACTTCTGTACCAAGTTCTTTAATTACTCTTTCATCACAGGAAAACTCAATATCCCTGCAAAGTAGAATATAAGCAATCCACAAAAGTGGATTAAACCAGTAAACAGCCAGTAACAAAAAACCAAGTGGTTTCCATATATAATCACGCCTTCTTAAATGAGCTTTTTCATGAGAAATCACATATGGAATATCTTCGCTATTTATTGATGATGGCAGATATATTCTAGGTCGAAATATACCAAAAATAAATGGTGTAGTTACATAATCACATTCCCATATATTTTCTTTTACCTTTACTGCCGTACGTACTTTTTTATAAACAAGTAAATAGCTGATAAGCATATAAACAAGCATTACAAACACACCGATAAACCATATTATTGATGCAACACTTGTAATCAATTGTATTGGATTTATGCTACTTTCAATTCGGGGAGCTGCTGTTTCTGAAATAGCAGCATTTACTGCATTATTAATAAATACAATACCGCTATTAATTGACGGTGTTTCTGATATTGTAATATCCTGTGGTATTGCTTCTGCACTTGGAATAAGACTTAATACGCTTTGAATGGTAATTGGGCAAATCAAACGAATACCTACTAGTGCCCACATTATGCAGCGTAAAGACTTTGGTGCTTTTTTAAGCAAAAACCTCAAAACAATAATTACCAACACCAAATAGCTTGCAGTTATGCTCATATTTAACAGTTTAAGAAATAAATCCTCCATAAATTATTCCTCCTCATACTCTGTAACCATACGGCGTAGGTGCTCAACTTCCTCCATTGTTAACTGTTTTCTTGCAGTAAATGCTGTAAGAAAAGCTGGTAATGACCCATTAAATCTTTCTTCAACAAACTTTTCACTCTGCATTGAATAAAATCCATCACGAGAAATAATCGAAGTAACTGTTCCTTTGTTGTTTTGAAAAATACCTTTTTCACAAAGTCGTTTCAAAACAGTAAATGATGTTGTTTTCTTCCACTTCAATTCTGCTTCACTGCGTTTTGCTAGCTCTGCGGACGAAATCGGCTCATTAGACCAAATAATGTCCGCAAAAAGTGATTCTATTGCTCCCATTTGTATATCAATCATACTTTACCCCTGCATTTCGCAAGCTTTGGCAAATGCCTTGTGGCGTTGCGAAACTGCCCAATTAAAAATGCGAAAGAATGTTATCTGGGCTTCCTTTCTTTTTCTATTATTCTTTCGCATACTCCTGCATTTTGCATGTTATACTTGCAAAACTGCCTAAATAAGTGATTGAAAATAAATTTTCAACCTATTTTCTCTCCTTAACATTCTACAAGTTGTAGTATAATTATATACTACAACTTGTAGAATGATTTGTCAAATGATTTTGCTAAAATTTATTATAGGTTAAATGAAAAACTAAATTCTAGTTAAAGTGGATTTAACCTCGTATTTTACATTTTGAGAAACTTTTTTGCCATATCCTATATAAAAGTACATTAAAAAGTGTTATAATCCATTCTGTAAAGTCTGTTTGTTTGCA
>JAVBPB010000085.1:0-32090 GCA_031549965.1 Mobilisporobacter sp.
TTTCAATAAGTTTGCCCTTATATTTATTCCCTCACAAGGAATCTTATAATAATTTAAATTAAAAGTCAATCAGTATATTTGTACTATAAACTGTGTTTAACAGTTGAATAACAAGTATTTAATCAATTAATTATTTTATATGGTGAACGCCTGGCTCAATATCTATAATAAATATGGAAAACTTAAATATCTTAATTGTAATGCAACAAAAACAAGAGAAAATTTATAGATTAAGAAAAATTATAATAATAAAAATAGAAGGTGAATTGACGACGAAAAACTATCATAGCCATTTCTTCAGTTTATCCAGCAAGTTTTCAAATTCTACTGGTTTACCAATATGATCATTCATTCCATTTTGTAAACATAATTCAATTTCTTCTTTTACAACATTGGCAGTCATAGCTATAATTGTAACATCTTTATAAGGTTTATCTGAATTTCGTATGGCTTTAGTTGCTTCATGTCCATCCATAATCGGCATAAACAAATCCATTAATACTAGATCAAAATCTTGTTCCTCCAAAAGCTCAATTGCCTCTTTACCGTTATTAGCAATAACCGGAACTATTCCGTATATTTCAAGCATACTTGCCGCCACTTCTTGATTAATCTCATTGTCTTCAACCAATAGCACAGATGCTTCCTTAAATTCTATATGTCTAACTTCAGATTCAACCGCCTTTTGTTCTGCTATAAATTCATATATGCTTTTTGCTGTTTTTGCAAGTGAAATTGGTCTTTCAATTGAAGAAACATATCCCATTTCTTTAGTTTCACTGGGTGAACGCATAGGTCCAGAGCACGGAACTAATAATAATTTCTTAATTTCCTTCAATATATCCCATTCTTGCAGTTCTTTCTCAACTGAAATATCCGCAACAATTACTCCCATTCTATCTACTTCTAATTGCTGTATTTCTTTCACAGCTTCTTTTGAATCTGCTACTGCAATAAAAGAAGCATTTATACCAGACGCTAAAACTCTGAAAATATTTATTAAGAAATCATTTGCACCTACAATAATGATATATTTTTTATTTAAATCAAAATTCTTTATATATTCTTTTATTGAAGAACTATCTTCTGGTACTTCAAATGGAATTGTTATGTTTGTAATCGTTCCTTCATTAAGTCTACTGCTTACCTGAATTTGTCCCTCCATTAAATTAACCAACTGCTTTGTAATTGACATGCCAAGGCCTGTTCCAGAAGCTGTGTTTATTGAATTGTGAAACTGTTCAAAAGGATTATACAGTTTATTTACTTGTTCTTTCGTCATTCCCAATCCAGTATCACTAATTGTAAATTTAATGGCAACTTTTCCATCGTCTGGCTGTTGTTCAGATAAAGAAACCTCTAATATAATTTTTCCTTCATTAGTGAACTTACCTGAATTATCCAATATATTCTTTAAAACTTGCCAGATTCTTGTTCTATCACCTAAAATATATTGAGGTAATTTATCATCCACTTTTAAATATAGTTCAACAGGCTTGGTATTTATACGAGGTGCTGCAACCATGAGTGCATCGCTTAATACAGATTCTAGTTCAAACCTTTCTATAAAAAATTCTATTTTATTTGCTTCAATTTTTGAAAAATCTAACACATCATTAATAAGTTCCAACAAAAGATTAGCTGACCGATTTATTTTACGAAACATATCACTGGCATCTTCTTCAAAACCTTTTCTAAGTGCAATTTGAGAAAATCCAATTATAGCATTCATAGGCGTACGAAGTTCATGACTCATATTAACAACAAACAGACTCTTTAATTTATTAGCCTCTCGTTCCCATTTTGCAGCATTTTTAAGCATCTCTGCTTGTTTTTTATCTGTGGTTATATCTTGAATGATTGCAGCATAAGCCTCTCGTTCGTTAAATCGAATACCCCGTAGCATTACTCTTCCAACAAATCTTTTATTATCTCTGGTTATAAATCTCCATTCCGTTGGTTCTAAATATCCTTCCTTCTTAATAAATCTATGATTTTCTTCAATAACATCAACTGTTTTTTCTCCATCGGATTGATATTCTTCTGATATATCTTCAATACCATACCGTAGTGCTTTTTCCCGTGTTTCAAAAGAAAATGTATCAACATATATATCATTTACAAAAATTGGCTTACCAGTCTCCAAATCAATAACCAACACCGGTTGCATAACTGAGTTTAGAAGTGTATATAAATCAATTTGAGTTCTCCGTATTTCATTATCCTTTTCTAGCATCTCCTCTGCTGTATGTAAACTTTTTTGAGCTTTTAACAAGGAATTGTTTTTCCTTCTTAGAATGACAGCAAATATAACAAATAAACCGGCCAGGAAAAGTGAACATATTACTAATAATATTAGTACGGTAGCCTCAAAGGGATTACTTTCATATAATGAAAGCATCTTATTTACAGCTATATGTTCTGGAGGCAGATGATTGACATCTAGCCCATATTTTTGAGCAACTTTGTGATCAAACGTCCATACATTCAATTTATCTGAAGAATCATTAATTTTTAACTCACTTATTGTTTTACCATTTAACACATCAAATGCCAGCTTTCCTGCCGCATAACCTTGATTATATCCATCCACAACTTTTCCACCCAATGCTCCAAATCCTACACTAGACGATAATGCACAAAAAAGGGGGTTGTCAATTGTGTTTACCAACAGTTCTGAAAATTCTTGTTCAGTAAGATATTTTCCCATACTGTCCCTAAAATACGCCCCACTTAAAACAAGTGTATCATCTCCTAATGATGAAATTTCCTCAAATATATTGATAATTGGAATGTTTTTATTATAGATAAAATTTACTTTACCTTCAAAAGGCTTTAAAGCTTCTTTTATAAGATCTCGATAAATTATTCCTGAAGTGGTATAATCATTAAGAATATAAATGTTTTTAGTATTAGGAAAGAGTCTAAGCATTTCTGAAACTGTGTCAAATGCAGAGAATTCTTCTATTACCCCTGTAAAGTAATCTTCGTAACCATAAATCATGCCTGGTGAAAAATTATTTATACCACAATAAATAACAGGTTGTTCATTAAAAAGCATGTTGTAATTTTTCATAATAAATTCCAACGCATTATTATCTGAAACTATTATAATATCAGGACTTCGTTCTATAAATGTTGCATGAATAGATTTATTCATTAATTCATATTGTGCTTCCACATTAGTTAAACGCTTTAAATTCAAAGGTAAATTATAATATATAATATTTTCGTCAGCAGAAAGAGCGTTTTGAACTCCTTGAACTAATTTATTTTCCCACAGCATTTCAGAACTATATGAAGATATATGGAGAACCACCTGCTCATTTGTAGCATTTGGAAGTGTATTATTCTTTATTTGATAAAATGTGCCATCTTCCTTCATTTTTTTATATTCTTCTTCCAACACAACCGCAAGCTCAGATTTATTATTATTTACAAAGGAATAGCTCTCTATTGTTTGAATAGTACCGCAATTCTTAATACCTTCTGGTACAACTCTTACCATTCGTTCAGTAATAGGCATGATTATAACATCGCCTTTTCCCTCTAAAAGAGCTTGGTATAATTTATTCTCATCATTTATTCCTTCCTTATATGTACTCTTTGGAATATTGTTTTCTATATGGACATTTTTTGTATTATAAAGAACATTTAATCCATTAAGGTCTTCCCAAGATTTTAGTTCTTTTGTAAAACCTTCTTTTGCATATACTGCAAAATTAACATAAGATATAGATTCTTTAACCTGAACAAGATTAGGATAAAATTGATCGATTCCTTCTATCTGTACCGCTAACACATCATTTTCACCATTACTTACTGATGTTATAGCGGTTTTCATTCCCATATTTGAAACAATAACGTTATAACCAAGCCGTTTAAAAGCGGTATACAAAACACGTTCAGTCAAAATACTTTCTTCATCTGACACGGCAATTCTTACTGTTTTTTGTTTTGACTCTTCTGCCACTGCTGTAATAGTAAACATTGAAGAAATGAAGTAAATTATTAATATAAAAAAAATATTTTTTTTTGACATACTTACCTCTCTTTTCTTATTTATTTAATATTATTGTCCTAATCCATTTTCCATATCTTTTTGGGGCTTTCCGATTTCAATTACCTCTTTAAAGCCTAACATGGCTAATGAAATTAGTATCATAACCAATCCCGTAATAATTAATTGTAATTCTACACTAATTATATCAGCCAAAGGACCAAAAAACAGCATGGACATTGGCATGGCACTGGAGGCAATAATTGTTACAAGACCAAAAACTCTGCCTATTAAATCTGGATTAACTTTAGTTTGCAATACTGTCATTGAACTGGTATTAATGAAAGGAACCGTGATTCCCATTGGAAGCATCACACCTAAATAAAACCAAAAATTTGGAGAAAACCCCATTATAAATGTTGTTAATCCAAATGCTACTGAAGCAAAAATCAATGTATGTACCTTGTTTTTTAATCCTCCCCATATACCCACTATTATTCCACCAACAATACTACCTGCTGCAAAAACAATTTCATGCACAACAAGTCTCCAAGGCTCCTCCCCAAAACTTCTTGCCACCATAAGTGGTGTTAAAAACACAACTGGTCCAAACATAAGAGAATAGAATAAATAAAATCCCAAAAATTGCTTTAACCATTTGGTTGACGCTACATATTTAATACCAATCATTATATCTTCAATAATTTTAATTTCACCTACGTTAGAAACTTCTCTCTTATTAGTTTTTAATGTAAGAAGCAGTGCTATGCCGATGAAGGCTGTAATTACATCAATCCAAAATATAGTTCCAATACCCATATAGTTATAAAGCCCTCCTGCTGCAACTGGAGCAAACAGCATTGACAAACTCATTATACTGGCATTAATTCCATTTGCTTTCATAAGCTTATCCTGAGGAACTATTTCTGGCAAAAATGCTCCCACTGCTGGAGATTGTATACCAGCTCCAATAGATCGGATTACTGAAATAAAAAACAGTAAATAAATTGAGTCATTCCCAAATAAGAACAATATAGCTAAAATAGCTGTACAAAGTGCAATCATACCGTCAGAAATTACTATTAAGAATTTTCTATTATATCTGTCAGCCCAAACACCAGAAAACAATGAAATTAAAACCTGAGGTAAAAATCCACATATGGTTGCTATCGTCATCATTAATCCACTTTTAGTTGTTAATGTTATATGCCAGCTAATAGCAAATTGTACCAGTGAAGAACCAAATAAGGTAATCGTTTGGCTAGTAAAAAAAATAATAATTCGTTTTACCCATTGGTTTTGGGGGTTATTCATTTAACCAACTCCTTTTAACTTTCTTTATGACTTTTTATTAGCAACATATTTATACGATTATATCATAAAAACATGCAAAAGGAAAGGTAGAAATATAAATTTCTACCTTTCCTTTAATATCTTATTCACTTCTAAGTGCAATAACCGGGTCTTTTTTAGCTGCAACTTTTGATGGTAATAATCCTGCAAATACTGTCAGGAACATGCTGATTAGGATTAATCCTATTGCACCGTATAATGGTAAAGATGCTATTCCAGAAATTTCTGTTATTGATAAAATAATTGCATTGATTGGAATATTTAATAATAAGGTTACAACGATACCAAGACCACCTGCAACGAAGCCAACAATAATTGTTTCTGCATTGAAAAGCCTTGAAATGTCTTTTTTAGATGCACCAATACTACGTAGAATACCAATTTCTTTAGTACGTTCAAGTACTGAGATATAAGTTATTATTCCAATCATTATTGATGAAACTACTAATGATATGGCTACGAATGCTATTAATACATATGTTATTACATTAATAATAGAGGTAATGCCTGAAATCATCAAACCTACAATATCTGTAAAGGCTATCTCATATTCTTCGTGACCAGCATCACTTTGTGTTTTATTGTATTCATCAATTAATTCTGTTATTAATTCTTTTGACTCAAAATTGATTGGATAAATCTTTATGGAACTTGGATTTTGGAGCTCTAATACTCCAAGCTTTTCAATGTTTTCATCATATGTAGCATTTGATGTGGTTATTTGACTTTCCATAAATGCTTTTAATTCCTCTTCGCTCATGGCAGCAAATGCAGCCTTTTGTTCATCTGTAAGTGAATTAATGTCAAATTCTGTTTCTTCCTCATCGGTAGCAAATTCTTTTCCAGTAAATATATCTAATTTTTCATTAGCCTTTTGTTCTTTTACAATTTCACTGTCATTTACTGCATTTATTACATATTCAGTTAATTTATGAGTATATCCTATTGAACCGTTTATTGATGCAGCCGCTGCTTCCTTTGATGGTCTAACTATACCAACAATCTTTATATCCATACCTGAATCTACTACTTCTTTCATAAATGCATCATTATCACGTTTATCCTGCCAAACTCCATCTACTTTATCATAGTAATCTGTACTTAATATAAGCTTGAAAGTGTAATTTACTAATTCGTCATATGAATAGTTGGCTGGTTCTGCATCATCTTCCTCTTCTTCTACTGGCTGATTAGTCATTAATTTAGATACTTTTTCTTTTAATTCATCTGCGTTTAATAAGCCTAAAGCATATAATGCAGCGTCACTGATTTCATTATTTTCATCAACCACTAAAACTATTTCATCATGGTTTTCTGGCCATTTTCCTGCAAGAACATCATATTGTGAATCCAATAAGTTTTTATTATTAATTAGTTCAGTCCAAATATTAAAAGACATCATTGAGCCACCCATCATTGAACCGCTTTGTCTGCCCATTCCAAGACTTTTAAGTACTTCACTTGGATTAACTTGTAAAACTTCATCACTTGTATCTGATTTATATATTTGCAGCTCCATATCATATCCATATTGAATAGCATTGGTATTGGAAACTATTTCTTTTCCATCTTCACTATCAAGATAAGTTTTAAACTGTTTTAAATCATTCTTTTTAATCTGTGTTGTCATGGTCTTTATCATATCCTGCATTATATTACTTGAATATATCCTATCTAAGCCATGATCCTTATTCTTTGCTTTACCCATCATATTTTCCATCATACTGGTCATATCAACCGACTGGCTTTGAATTTCTATTGGGTACGATGATAAAGTATCGCTTTCTACAGTTGATATATATTCCTGAACACCATTAGATAAAGACAATATAAGGGCAATTCCAATTATACCAATACTGCCTGCAAAAGCGGTTAAAAATGTTCTTGCCTTTTTAGTCATTAAATTATTAAGACTTAATGAAAGTGCAGTAAATAATGACATGGAGATTTTCTTTTTCTTTTCTCTTTTTCCTTTTTCCTTTGGTTTTTCTGCCTCAGAAGTGTATGGATTAGAGTCGCTAATTACATTACCATCAAGTAATTTTATTATTCTAGTAGAATACTCTTCCGCCAGACTTGGATTATGGGTTACCATAATAATTAATCGGTCTTTGGCAATTTCTTTTAATAGTTCCATAATTTGTACACTTGTTTCTGAATCAAGAGCACCTGTTGGCTCATCTGCCAGCAAAATATCCGGATTATTAACCAACGCTCTGGCAATTGCAACTCTTTGCATTTGCCCACCTGACATTTGGTTTGGTTTTTTCTTTATTTGATCTCCAAGACCTACCTTATTTAGAACTTCAATTGCTCTTTGTCTTCTTTCTGCTTTTGATACACCAGATAAAGTTAACGCCAACTCAACGTTTGATAAAACTGTTTGATGCTGAATTAGATTATAGTTTTGAAACACAAAACCTATGGAATTGTTTCTATAAATATCCCAATCCACATCTTTATATTCTTTAGTGGATACATTATTAATTACTAAGTCTCCACTGGTATATCTGTCAAGACCTCCTATAATATTTAACATGGTAGTTTTACCGCAACCGGACTGACCCAATATGGAAACGAATTCATTTTTCCTAAATTCCATATTTATTCCCTTTAAGGCCTGGACTACTGTATCTCCGGTTTTATAATCTTTTACAATATTCTTTAACTGTAACATATTGACTCCTTTCTTTTTACTATTACGGGCTTTAAAAGTCCTGTGTGTTTTGTTTCTTAAATCCAAATGCTTTGAGATTCAGTCTAGCATAGATTTATTAACTCAATATAAATTAATAATAAAATTTTTCATAAATAATTGCTCTATTTTTTCAAAGATATAGTTATTTACTAAATTTTCAACTTAATATTGTGTTTTTTTAGGTATGTGTTATAATATTCATATTAGTACATAACATCTTAAAGATTTTTTTAATGTTCTAAGATAAATAGGCTATGGAAAGGATATGATTATTCATGAAAAAAATATTATATGTTGCTTCTGAGTGTGCACCATTCATTAAAACCGGAGGACTTGCTGATGTTGTTGGAGCTTTACCAAAGAATTTTGATAAAAGCAAATATGATGTAAGAGTCGTAATACCCAACTACACTGTTATACCAGAAAGATTTCAAAAGGATTTTCAGTATGTTACTCATTTCTATATTAAAGCAGGTGAATGGACACCTGATTCTTATGTTGGTGTTATGCAGTATGAATTAGATGGCGTTTTGTTTTATTTTATTGATAATAAGCATTATTTTGGTGGCAGCACTCCTTATGGTGATACTCGTTCAGATATAGAAAAATTCTGTTTCTTTTCTAAGGCTGTGTTATCTATGCTTCCAAGTATTAATTTTAGACCTGATATTATTCACTGTCACGATTGGCAAGCCGGAATAATCCCAGTTTATTTAAAGACTACATTTTCTGATAATTCATTTTATCATGGAATTAAATCAATTATGACTATACATAACTTAAAGTTTCAAGGAGTTTGGGACATTAAAACGATTAAAGGCTTTAGCGGACTTCCAGACTATGTGTTTACCCCTGACAAATTAGAGTTTAAAAAAGATGCTAATATGTTAAAGGGCGGTATTGTATACGCCGACTTAGTAACAACTGTAAGTGAGACTTATGCCTATGAAATTCAAACACCTGAATATGGTGAAGGTCTTAATGGATTATTGTTTGCCAGAAGAGATTCTTTAAGAGGTATTATTAATGGAATCGATTACGATGTTTATAATCCTTCAACCGATCAGGATATTTTTGAAAATTATTCTGTTAAAGATTTCCGTAAACGCAAAGAAATTAACAAATTAGGTTTACAAAAAGAACTTGGTATGCCTGAAGATAAAAATAAATTTATGATTGGTATGATTACAAGACTTACTGATCAAAAGGGACTTGATTTGGTTAAATATATTATGGGAGCATTAATTGATGATCATACTCAATTTGTTGTAATTGGTACAGGAGATGAAAATTATGAAAATGCATTCCGTCATTATGAGTGGCACTATAAGGGACGTGTTTCCTCTAATATCTTTTATTCAGATAATCGTGCACGTAAGTTATATGCTGCCTCTGATGCAATGTTAATACCATCAAGATTTGAGCCTTGCGGTTTAACCCAGCTTATGGCACTTCGTTATGGTTCTGTTCCTATTGTAAGGGAAACAGGAGGACTTAAAGACACAGTTGAGCCATATAATGAATTTGAAAGTAAAGGTGTAGGTTTTTCATTCTCTAATTATAATGCTCATGAATTACTTACTACTATTAATTATGCTAAAAAGACTTATTTTGAGCAGAGAAGAATGTGGAATAAAATGATTGACAGAGGTATGGAAAGAGATTTCTCATGGAATAACTCAGTTCAAAAATATATGAATTTATATGATTATATGTAATTCAAAAATAAAAGTGCTGTCTATGTTTGACAGCACTTTCTTTAATATTAATCAGCAAATTCCAGCCTTAAGCTCATGTTCACTTTCTTCATGAATCTTACACCATTCTATACAAGCATCTAATAATCTTCTGGACATAAAATGATACTTGTTTAGAAGTTCTTCACTTGACATTTTGTTAATTTTATAATCAATAAACATATCTCTGCAATCGTAAAACATTTCACTTCTAATATCTTCATCTATATATTTAAAAATATTATTCATGCGATTCGATAAATTACTCATTATTTTTTCATATAATTCGTCAACAGACGCATATTTTAAAGAATCGTCTAAAATATGAAATAATGTCTCATAAAAGTCTTCATCCATACCTGCATGCATGGCTGTTATACTTGACACTGTTTCTACACTTGCATCATCCTTTCCGAATGTGTCTATTCCGTATTCATGATACGCTTCTAGGCTTAAGTTTAAAAAATACTTAACCTGATATTGAGGTAGTCTGTTAATTAGTTTCATAACATCTTGAAAACCGGCTTTATTAATATCTTCGTACTTCAAAGTAAAAACCCAGTAAGTGGCTAAACATAGCTTATAATCTCTTAAATCCGAAAGGCTTGACTGAAATTTTAACAGTCCCTTAACCTTTGTCGCAAGAAACCTATAATCCTCATAGGAAAAATCCATATCTCCTATAATTCTCGTATCACTTAGTTCTTTTTCAAGGCGTTTCTCAATTCCTTTTAATGTCATTGGTGGGTTAATCATAGTCATATTGTATCCTCCTTTCTATGGCTTGTCCCTTAAATATATAATACACCCATTTCAACAAATTGTCACTATGTTTTTACAAAAAAACTAGTAAATATTTACTACGTTTTTGTTTTTATAAATAAACAATTGTTTTTCTTTGTTTGTTTTGCTGTTTTTTTATAATTAACACATTAAATTTTATCACAATATAACTTATTATATTTTGGATATTTTTTTATATTGACAATTATTTTTTTTAAATGTATATTAGATAGTGGTTGTTCTATTTTAATAAGGATAATATTATTTTACTCAAATTAAGAATGAATTATTACAAAATATTAAATTTTATTTTAATTTTTTTAATTTGGCAATATTATTATAATCATAAAATGAGTAGCACAGATGATCGCACTTATTAATACCTAAAGGTGATAAGTGAGGAAAGTCCGGGCTTCATAGGGCAGGGTGCCGGATAACGTCCGGTGGAGGCGACTCCAAGGCTAGTGCAATAGAAATAAACCGCCTAAGCATTAAAAAATGCCTAGGTAAGGGTGGAAAGGCAGTGTAAGAGACTACCGTCTTTCTGGTAACAGGAAGGGCTATGTAAACCCCACTCCGAAGCAAGACCGAATTTAAAGCTATACGGCTGCCCGTCGTGCTTTAGGGTAGGTCGCTTGAGCCTGTTGGTAACAGCAGGATTAGATAGATGATCATTAGATACAGAACCCGGCTTATAGTGCTGCTCATTTTTTGTTATACTTTAAAATAACTTCCTCCAATAAATTCTCTTAATATTGAATTTCTTGGAATCTCTTCACTACTTACTGGTAAGAAATAATCTAAAAATTTTAACAACCTTTTTGCTTCTATATATTCTGGTTTATCCTTATCAATTCCAAATAGAAGTGGTTCGGCATATTGTTTTAAAACAGACAATTCGTATATTAGTGCCGAATTAAACATAACGTCTGCTTCCTCTTGAAATGGAAATATATTAGAGTCCTCTCCTCTTCTTACAGAAGCCCACATTGCTATGGTATCTTGAGCTTTAGTTCCTCTTGTTCTGGCATCTCTTATCATTCTTCTAATTAATCTGCCATCAGTAGTAGGAATTCTATTATGCTCATCTACATTAAGCTGAGTAAGAGCACTTATATATATTTTAAATTTGCTCTCCTTTGGAAGTGCATAGGATAATTTATCATTCAATCCATGTATTCCCTCTATTACCAGTATGTCGTCTTTACCTAATGTTTTAAAGTTTCCTTTATATTCTCTTTTACCTGTTTTAAAATTAAAATCAGGAATTTCTACTGTTTTTCCATCCAACAAATCTGTCATATCTTTGTTAAATTGTTCAATATCAATTGCCTCAAGTATTTCAAAATTATATTTTCCAAATTCATCCAAAGGCGTTTTTTCTCTATCAACAAAGTAATTATCTATTGCAATTGGATGAGGATTTAAACCATTTGCCCTTAATTGTATAGACAGTCTATGTGAAAAAGTAGTTTTTCCCGAAGATGAAGGACCTGCAATCATAATGAATTTTTTGTTACCTGCCTCTTTAATTTTTACTGCTATCTCACCTATTTTTCTTTCCTGAAGTGCTTCTTGAACCAGTATAAGATCATTTACATTGCCGTATGTTATCTCATCATTTAAATCTGCCACTGTATCTAGTTTTAACATGACTCCCCATGCGTTTGATTCTTTCATTGTTAAAAATAGTTTATCCTGTGGTACAAATCCTGTACAATCTGTCGGATCTTCTTTATTTGGCATAATCAACATAAATCCTGTATCATAAAGACAAAGTTCAAAATATTTTAGCATTCCTGTTCTATTTGGCATATATCCATAAAAGTAATCCCTAAATCCTCCAATCCTATAAATATTAGTATTTGACATTCTTCTATATTTAAACAATCTTTTTTTATCATACATTTGGTACTTATCAAATAAATTAATTGCTTCTTCAGTACTTACCACTTCTTTATTAATTTCTACGTCCTCTTCTACAATTTTTATCATTTGTAATTTTATTTTTTGCAAAAGTTCTTCATTCAATTTTATTTCTGATTTTATTTCACAAAATAATCCTTTTCCAATAGCATACTCTACCTGAACCTTTTCATAGTTTTCTCTTCCTATTACGTCGTGTACAGCTCTTAGCATAACTAGAGTAACTCCACGTTTATAGGTTTTGTTACCTGCATCATCTTTAGTTGTTACGAAGTTTATTTCGCAGTCTGAATCTATGGTTTTATGCAGTTCTCCTAGTCTTCCGTTTATGTAGGCAAGTATAATGTCTGAGTTGTATCTTTCTTTGAAGTCTTGGCTGATTTCATATAATGTGGTTCCTTTGGGGTATTCTTTGTATTCGCCTTGGAATCTTATTTTTATTTTTTCCATGTGGAGCTCTCCTTTTTTGTTTTTTGGTTTTTTTGTTTGCCTCTAGGCTGTGTAGAATATTCTGCCAAATGTTATATTTAAAACTCAGATATGCAATACATTCCAAGGAGCCCAAAACAGAAAATGCGGAAGAAAGCTTCCGCACTTTCTTGGTCTCCTTTCCATAGCATATAATGAGTTTTAAATATAACATTTGCCAGAATATTCATTTAGTTTATTGAGGCGAATGATTTAGATACTCTTTTTTTTATTTAATGTTTTGTGGTTAATAAAATTTTATTCTTTATATAGTGCTTTTTCAATTTGTTATTTTCCTACGTATATATATTTCCTTGATTATACCGTGAAAGTAGGAAAATTTTCAACTTACATATTTGAGTTTTTTATTTAAATCTCTTACTCTATAACTAACATGTGTGGCATCTACAAATAATTATTATAAAAATAATAAGATTGGTCATTTTTTTATCAGAAATTTGGTAAGCAATAACCCTAAATTTAATAAATCAATTTTTGAATACCCAGCTTTGCCTCAAAAAACTAAATCTCCATAGGAGGGGGCTTATTATGTCATGAAAAGGCAGTTAGTGCTATGGAAATGAGACTGTAACATATTATGGAAGCATTCTTCCATAATATGTTTGTCTACAGGCTCATTGGAATGTTTGGCACGTCTGCCTTTTCATGGCATAATAAGCCCCCTCCTATGGAGTAGAAAGACTAAATTGGCAAAGCGTTCCTTGGGTCCCAAAATAACAACACTAAACATGCTAAATAATTTTTACCGGACTTGATTGATTTGATAGTTGTACATTTATATATGACGGCAAATTTTGAGTTAGGTAATTTTTTAGGTAGGGAAGCATTATTATTTCTAGGGCATAATGACCGGCATCTATTATGTTTAGACCAGCTTCAGCTGCATCAAGACCTTGGTGATGGTTTATGTCTCCTGTTACTAGGAGGTTTGCTCCCTTTTTTATTGATGGAAGGATGCCGTCTTTTCCTGAACCTGGAAGTATGGATATAGTTGTCACTAGTGCTTTTGGATCGCCGTATATTGAAAGGGTTTGAAGATCAAATTTTTCTTTTATTTGGGCAGCACATTGCTCTACTGTTTGGGGTGTTTTTATGATTCCTATTTTTCCTAGACCTTTTTTGTTATCTGGGATGTGGGGGTATTCTGTTAAGGGGACTGTTGATGTTAGACCTAGTTTTTGGGCGGCTTGGTCTGCCATTGTGCTTATGTCAAAGTTTGTATGTAGGGCGTAGCAGGATATGTCGGATTTTATTAGGTTTATTAGTTTGGCACCTGTTGGGGTGTCGTCTGTTATTGATTTTAAGGGTGAAAATATTAGGGGGTGGTGAGATATTATTAGGTCTGTGTTTTGGGTTTTGGCTTGGTTTATTACTTCGTTTGTTACGTCTAATGTTATTAGTATGTTTTTTATTTGCTTTTCATTACTGCCTACTAACAGTCCTATGTTGTCCCATTTTTCAGCGTAGCTTTTTGGGGATTGTTCTTCTAATATTTTTATTATTTCACTGCATTTCATATAGTTCTAGGGCCTCCTTGATTTGGGTTAGTTCTTGGGCGATTTCTTTTAGGCGGTCTGATGCGTTTTGGGTGGTTAGTTTGGTTAGGGTTTGGGATAGGGCTTCTAATTTGGTTTTTTCTTTTTTTAGGTATTTGTATAGGGTTTTATCTTGGGTGGTTAGTAGGAGTTTTCCGTATTTGTAGTAGATTTCTTTGGTGTATGTTTCTTTTGTGTAATTTTCTTCATCTTTTGTTGATTTTATTGCGATGTAGTATTTGTTGTCTTCTATTAGTATTTTTTCTGAGATTATTTTGTAGTTGCTTTGGTGGAGAGTTTTTCTTACTAGTGACCATTCTGATTGGGGCTGTAGGATTAGTTGGTTGTTTGCGTTTAGTTTGTTTTTTCCTTTTGTTAACATTTGGCTTATAAGGGTTCCACCCATGCCTGCGATTGTAATTGTGTCTGCCTCGCTTTCGTTTAGGTTTGATAGACCGTCTGAAAGTCTGGTTTCTATTAGATGGCTTAGGTTGTGGGTGGATATATTTTCTTTAGCTATTTTTAGAGGACCTTTGTTTATGTCCATGGCTATTGCTTTGTTTACTTTTTTATTTTTTATTAGATATATGGGGATATAGGCATGGTCAGTGCCGATATCTGCCAAAATTTTTCCTTCTGTGACCATGTCTGCTACCATTTGCAGTCGTTTTGAAAGTTCCATTGTGTTCCTCTTTCTTTTTTCCTTTGTTATTCTAAATAGTCCTTTAGTTTTCTACTTCTGCTTGGGTGTCTTAGTTTTCTTAGGGCTTTTGCTTCTATTTGTCTGATACGCTCTCTTGTGACTTGAAAGTCTTTTCCTACTTCTTCTAAGGTTCTGGCTCTGCCGTCTATTAATCCAAATCTGAGTTTTAGGACATTTTGCTCTCGTTCTGTTAGTGTGTCTAAAACTTCTACTAGCTGTTCCTGCAATAGCTTGTATGAGGCTGCTTCTGCTGGTGTTGCTATGTTATCGTCCTTTATGAAGTCTCCTAAGTGGCTGTCGTCTTCTTCTCCTATTGGGGTTTCTAGGGATACTGGTTCTTGGGAAATTTTTAGTATTTCTCTTACTTTGTCTACTTGTACTCCCATTTCTTCCGCTATTTCTTCTGGTGTTGGTTCTCTTCCTAAGTCTTGAACTAAGGCTCTTGATGCTCGTATTACTTTGTTAATGGTTTCTACCATGTGTACGGGTATTCTTATGGTTCTTGCCTGATCTGCTATGGCTCTTGTAACTGCCTGCTTTATCCACCATGTTGCATAAGTGCTGAATTTGTAGCCTTTTCTGTAGTCGAATTTGTCTACTGCCTTTATTAGACCTAGGTTTCCTTCCTGAATTAAGTCAAGAAACATCATTCCTCTTCCCACGTATCTTTTAGCTATGCTTACAACCAGTCTTAGATTTGATTCTGCTAATTTTTTCTTTGCTTCACTATCTCCTTGTTCCATTTTTTTTGCCAGTTCTATTTCTTCTTCAAGACTTAATAAAGGTACTTTACCAATTTCTTTTAGGTACATTTTTACAGGGTCATCAAAATTGGTTCCCTCTGGAATGTAAATAGAGTCTTCGTCCTCTTCTTCTATATCATTGTCTAATAATAATAGCTCGTCCTCTTCGTCAGTAATTCTAAGGACATCTACATTATTAGATTCTAAATATTCGTATATTTTTTCTACTTGATCTGAATTTAATTCTATGTCTTCAAAGAAATCATTTATTTCTTGCAGTTCTAAGACGTTTTTCTTTCTTTTTGCCATTTCAAGCAACTCTTTTAAACGTTCTTGGAACTTAATTACTTTTTCATCCATTAATAATCCATCCTTTTCATATTATCTTACTATTCTAACCATCATTCAAAGAAATATGCAGTTTCTGTAAGTTACGTTTCTGTATAATAATGTCTTGAAGTTTGCTTATGTCTGTTGGATCTGTATTTTTACTTTTTAATTCTAAGCTGTGCTGTTTTATTTTTTTTATGGTGTCATTTAGTGCTTTTTCTTTTTCTATCGTTGACATTTCTTCATGTATTTGAGTGTTGAATAAAGAAGCTACTTCATTTTGTTCTTCTTTACTTTCAAAATAGTTAATGACTTTAGCCGGTGTTACATTTTTTTCATTATTGTATTGCATAAATAATAAATTTGCAGCCTTTATGTATGTGTCTTCAAAAAAGTCATCCGGCTCTATGATTCCTTTAATTTTTTCAAATAGGGTTACATCTTCTATAAGCCATGTAAGAAGTATTTTTTGAGATTGCCTAAAGCCATCATCACGTATATTTTTTTTATTATGTGTTCCTGTCTGAGGTCTTACTATTTCTTTTGTAAATGATAATTTTGCTCCTAATGAATTTACTAATTTTCGTAAATTTTCAAATTCAATATTGTATTTTTTAGCTATTGTTTCCATGTAATTAGTTCTTTCAATTTCTTCGGTAAACTCCAGCAATTTTGTGGCGATTGCGTTGTAAAATTTAGTTTTGTTATCGGGATCGCTTAAATTGTAGTTACTTTCTAAGGTTTCTATCTCAAATAAAAAGCTGTTTGAAGCATTTGATATTCTTTTGTTAAATTCATCAACGCCCAGTGCTTTTATAAATTCATCCGGATCTTTATATGGATTTAGGTTTATTACTTTGGTAGTAAGTCCGGCTTCTTTTAATATTGGAATTGCTCTAAGTGCGGCCTTAATACCAGCTTCATCACTATCATATGTAAGGTGTACCTCTTGTGTATATCTTTTAAGTATATTTGCCTGTAAGCCTGTAAATGCTGTTCCAAGTGAGGCACATACATTGTGAAATCCTGCTTGATGTAAAGATATTACGTCCATATAACCTTCACATATTAGTATATTTTTCTTTCTTGATATTCTGGCATGATTTAGTCCGTATAAATTACGACTTTTATCAAATATCATAGTTTCAGGTGAGTTTAAATATTTAGGCATGGCATCTCCTATTACTCTACCGCCGAATCCAATTACTTTATTATTTACATCCATAATAGGAAACATTACCCTGTTCCAAAATTTGTCATAAACTCCTCTTTCTTCAAATGTAAATAACCCTGTTTGCCTTAATATATTATCTTCATATCCTAATTGCTTTATGTATTTGTATAAGTTATTGTCGGAGTAACCAAGTCCAAATTTCTTTATTGTATCTTCTGAAATTTCCCTTCTTTTTAAATAATTATATGCTTCTAGGCCCTTTTGGGATTTTAATTGGTAATAGTAGTATTTTGCAGCTTGCTTATATATTTCAAGAATAATTGTTTTTATATTCTTCTTGTTTTTTTCTTCTTCTGAATACTGTGCTTCCGGCAGATTAATTCCTACTCTGCCTGCAAGCAATTTAATTGCCTCTACAAAGGTATAATTTTCATATTCCATTATAAATGTTATTGAATTACCACTGACCCCACATCCAAAACAATGGTACATTTGCTTATGCTGGCTGACTGCAAACGACGGTGATTTTTCATTATGAAATGGGCATAATCCCACATGATTATTTCCCTTTTTTTGCAGTCTTACATAACTTGATATTACATCTACAATATCATTTCTTACTCGTATTTCTTCTATAACATCTTCTGAATAAAACATGGGGACTCCTTTCTTTTACACTATCTTCCAAGGCTTTGGCATAAATATATCTTTAAATATGGAGATTGCATACCGATCGGTCATACCTGCCACATAATCGCACACTACTCTTTCTATACTTTCTTCATTTGATTTTATGCTCTTTATATATTCATCAGGTAATTTATCAGGATTTTCTTTATAGTAATTAAAAATTTCATGAAGCATTCGTTTAGCCTTTTCTTCCTCTGATTTTGCCTTCGGATTAGTATATACATTTTTAAATAGGAATTGTCTGATACCTTTCATTGATGTCTCTACTTCCATAGACATTATTATATCATCTTTTCCATAGCTATGGGTTACAATATCATGAATTATTTTGTTTAATCTAGCTCTTGAACTTGTTCCTAATATTTTTGTAAATTCTTTTGGAATTTCCTCTTCTTTTAATATTTGTCCCCTTACTGCATCATCTATATCATGATTTATGTACGCTATTTTATCTGATAGTCTTACAATTTTTCCTTCCAATGTAGAAGGCTTACTTTCAGTTTGATGACATAAAATTCCGTCTCGTACTTCTTTTGAAAGATTTAGGCCTCTTCCTTTTTTTTCTAATTTCTCTACAACTCTAAGACTTTGCTCATGATGCTTAAATCCTTCCAGACATATTTCATTTAATATTCTTTCTCCTGCGTGTCCAAATGGAGTGTGCCCTAAATCATGTCCAAGTGCAATTGCCTCTGTAAGATCTTCATTAAGTCTTAACGCTTTTGCAATAGTTCTGGCATTTTGAGATACTTCCAATGTGTGGGTCAACCTTGTTCTATAATGATCTCCTTCTGGTGCAAGAAAAACCTGAGTCTTATGTTTAAGCCTTCTAAATGCCTTGGAATGTAAAATTCTATCTCGATCTCTTTGGTAAATTGGTCTAATATCACAAGGTTCTTCAAATACATCTCTTCCTAAAGATGAATCACTAAATTGTGCATATGGGCTTAAGTATTCTCGTTCAAATTGTTCTTGTCTTTCTCTTATGTTCATGATATCACTCCTTTTTTAATTATTAAAAATCTCACAATTTTGTCATATTCTATTTATTCTACGCCCATTGATTATTTCCTTTTTTTATAATAAATTTTTAAAACTTTTATTTTATTTATTAAGGCTCCTTATGTTTAGGGCAAATAAAAACTCGCAACTTTTCGTTACGAGTTAATTATTTTTATATGTCAGCATACTATTCGGATAATATCTTATTAATTTCTTCTTCTGTCAACTTAGTTAGAGTTTTAATTTGTTCCATTGAAAGACCCATTTTATTTGCTGACGTAACTATTTGATGATTTAATTTCATTTCCGTTTCTATTTTTCCTTCTATTTTTCCTTCTATTTTTCCTTCTATTTTTCCCTCCCTTTTTCCCTCTATTATTCCTTCTGCTCTTCCCTTATCTAATGCGTATAACCTTTGGGACTCTCTATCAATTTCAGCTCTTAGTCTACTTTCGTACATAGCTTTTTCGTACTGATCCTTACTAATTGTACTTAATATTGCTGTCGCCATATAAATTGCCTCCTCTTCTTTAATAATTTCCTTAATTTTTTCTTTTTCTTTAGATTCGTTTGCATTTTTCAAATAAAACAACCACCTCTCTAATGAAGTCATTTCCTTTATTGTTTTTTTCATTATTGAACTTAGTTTGCTTAATTCTATAAATATAATATGATTATTTGCAGTTGGTAATTCAAATCCGTCTTTAGTTCTAAACTTAAATTCATTGCAAAAATCATCCATGAATCTATTGTGAAACATTATAAAATCACATATACAGATAACATATACATTTTTTAATTCTTCATATTTTCTTCCTTTGAACTCTTGAGATGAATTTAGCTTTGATACAATATACTCACTTCTCTTTGGAAAATTATCAACATTGAACCTTTGCATCTCTATTATAGCACTTTCTCCTGATTCAAAGCTCACATGAATATCCATACTGGATTGCTTTTCATTTGGGGTATCAACAGCTATTTCATTGTTCATAATATTTATATCTTTAATAGGATTATCTTTTCCAATAGATTTTAGTACACTTTCAATAAATCCTTTTAGTGCTACTTTGGATTCTTCATTATATGTAAATACTCGCTTAAAAACAAAATCGTATTTTATGTCAAATAATTCTTGTTTTAAAATTTCATCAATGTTTAAATGATTTTTTGTCATTTAAGGCACCTTCCTTTTATATTTTATATCATATCATTTTTTATATATTATTGCAATAATTGTAGATGTTTTTGGTAATGTATTACACTATTTAGTAATTTGAATTTTAACTTGTATATGCCATAGAAATCCGGCTTCCATATTAATTATCCCCTCTCTCTTAAATAATTAAATTACACTATCTTTTTAATATTTTTATATTAACATTATAATATAAATTTAATTATAAGTAAATAGTAAACTAAAAATAAAAAGAGAAGAACTCTTATGCCCTGCAAGCCAAGTTCTTCCCTATAGATTATCCGTTCTTGGATAATCATACAATATTTTGATAAAACTTTTGAATTTATACAAGCGATTTTAGAAATCACTTTAAAATTCTAATTACAAGTAACTATACCTCTTTCTCCATTAATTGTTACAACTGCACCAGATTTTAAGATCTTAGTGGCATTTTTAGCATCGAGTATTACCGGAATATCAAGACTTAGTCCTACAATAGCTGCATGGGAATTGGCTCCATCCATCTCTGTAATTATTCCAGACGCTAATTTTAATTGGGGAAGGATATTATTGCTTGTTTCTGGTATTACTACAATATCCCCTTCCTTAAAGTTTGATTTTAAGTCTTCTTCTGAATTACACACACATAGGCTTGCACACACAGATTTATTTATAAGCCCTTTACCAGATAGTAAAATGTGACCTACTACATGTACCTTAATTAAATTAGTAGTTCCTGAAATCCCAAGAGGAACACCTGCTGTAATTACGGTTATATCGCCAGAAGATACTAAGCCTGCCTTTTCGGCTATAGCAACTGCATGTTCAAATAAATCATCTGTACTTTCTTTTTCTTCAACTAACAATGGCATAACTCCCCATGATAGGTTTAGCTGTCTGCATACAAAATCATATGTGCTACAACCTATAATTGGACAATCCGGACGATATTTGGAAATCATTCTTGCTGTTATTCCTGATTTTGTTACTGTAATAATTGCTGATGCATTAAGGTCAGTGGCAGTTGTACATGTTGCGTGGGAAATAGCATTGGTTACGTCTGGATTACTTAGACTTTCTCTTAGTTTAAAGCGTCCTCTATAGTCAATATCTCTTTCTGTCCTTTTAGCTATTTTTACCATTGTCTTAAGAGATTCAATTGGATATAGACCTGCTGCTGTTTCTCCTGACAACATAATCGCACTTGTGCCATCATAAATTGCATTAGCTACATCTGTTGCTTCTGCTCTTGTTGGCCTTGGATTTTTCATCATGGAATCTAGCATTTGTGTTGCTGTTATTACTTGCTTCCCTGCTGTGTAAACTTTGCTGATTATCTTTTTTTGGATTACCGGAACATCTTCCATTGGTATTTCAACACCCATATCACCTCTTGCCACCATAATACCATCTGATACACGAATAATCTCATCAATGTTCTCTACACCTTGCATATTCTCAATTTTTGCAATTATATTTATGTTATGGCAATGCTTTTCATGGAAAATCTTTCTTATTTGCAAAATATCATCTGCTGAACGAACAAATGATGCTGCAATAAAGTCAAACGCATTTTCAATTCCAAAAATTATATCTTCGTAATCTTTTTCACTGATAAATGGCATTGTAAGGCTTACTCCAGGTACATTTACACCTTTATTGTTTGAAATAATTCCATTGTTTATTACTCTACAAACTATATCTGTATCTGTCATATTTAAAACTTCTAGGGCTACAAGGCCGTCATCTACTAATATTGTTTTTCCTACTGATAAGTCTTTGATTAGATTTTTATAGCTAATTGAAACTATTGTTTCATTCCCTACAACTTCTCTAGTTGTAAAGGTAAAGGTCTGCCCCTTCTTTAACTCAACCTTTCCACTTTCGAACTGACCAATTCTAATCTCTGGTCCTTTGGTATCTAATAAAGTTGCTACTGGTAAATTTAATTCTTCACGAATTCTTGCAACCTTTTCTAATGTTTTTTTATGCTGTTCATGGTTACCATGTGAAAAGTTAATTCTGGCAACATTCATACCTTGAAGCATTAACTCTCTTACAACTTCTTCGTCTTCAGTAGATGGGCCTAGTGTACATATAATTTTAGTTTTTCTCATGTTTTTTCTTGTAAAGCTTATGCCTTACAATCTCCTTTCTATTTCAAACTTCTTAGTATATATTTCCTATTAGATATGGCTTATTATACTCCAAAAATGGGGGTTTGTAAATAGATGCTTTGCCTTGTCATGCAATTAGGAGTTTTTATTATTCAAATTCCGTTTCATCAGTTACTTCTTCTTGCGTTGTAGGCTCTAGTGTTTCTTCTGTGGTCTCTTCTGGCATTTCTAAGTCCTCTGGTTCTTCAATAGTATCATCTTCAATTTCATCTGTTGCTTCTGTGTAATTATAATTTGGATCTGCTTCCTCTAATTCATCTATGTCTATAAATGAATCATCAGTTGTGTTTTCTTCACTTCCTATGGTAGTTTCTTCGGTGATAGTTGTTTCTTCCGTTGTTTCTTCCTCCGTTGTAGTCTCCGTAATAGCTTCTGTGATTTCTTCTAAAAAATGATCCTCATATTTTGGAAAGCTTTTTTCCTTTAACCCTTCATGAATTTTTTCCATAAACTGATCCCATATTTTTGCCGGATATGATCCTCCTGTAAGAGAATCTAATGTTTTTGGCATGTCATATCCAACCCATACGCTAGTAGTATAGTATGGTGTATAGCCTACAAACCACCCATCCTTTTTATCATTTGTTGTACCTGTTTTTCCTGCTGTTTCTATACCTGGAATCTCTAAACCTTTACCCTTTGCCGTACCATTTGTAATTACGCCTTTTAGTACGTCTGTCATTACTCTGCTGGCATTCTGACTATAAATCCTTGTTTCGTCTATATTATCCGAAACTATTGTATTTCCTTGAGTATTAACTATCTTAACTATGCATGTTGGTTCCCTATATACACCGTCATTTTCCAGTGTCGCATAACCTGACGCCATTTCAACCGGACTGGTACCATATGTAAATCCTCCAATTGACGCAGCTGGAATATAATCTTTATCTACTATTTTTGAAAATTTCATATTTTTAAGTGTTGACAGTCCTATTTGGGGCGTAAGCTCATCAAATAACTTCCATGCAATGGTATTTCTTGAAAGCTCAACAGCCTTTCTAATTGTCATCTTACCAAGATATTTTAAGTCTGAGTTTGACGGACCATCTTCAATTTTTTCATCGATGACTATTTTATCCGGTGAGTATCCATTTTGAAATATTGGAGTATATACAATTAGTGGTTTTATAGAGCTACCTGGCTGTCTGAAGCTTTGATACCCCCTATTTAGTGTATATCCAGTAGTATCTTGATATCTGCCTCCCACAATTGCAACTACTCTTCCATTTTTGTTATCGATGCATACTGCTGCTCCTTGTAATTTATAGATTCCTTCATCAGTAACTTCTACGTATTCTGATAAGGTATCGTCCACTGCTTTTTGAAGAGTTTCTTGTTTCTTTAAATCTATGGATGTGTAAATTCTGTATCCCTTGGTATATAGTGATTGTAAACATTGTTTATATATTTCTTGATATTTTTCATCATATTCTTCTTTTTCTTTTTCATCATTAAATTCATATTTAAATTCAAAACCTTGTTCTTTCATTAGTGCCCTGCTTGCACAATAAAAAACATATGTTTCCACGTAATTATTCTTGTCTCTCTTTATCATTTTTAAGGTAATTTTTTCATTAATTGCTTTTAAATATTCTCCTGAATCAATCTTTTCATCTTTAAGCATTTGATCTAATATTCTATCTCGTCTTTTTAATGTATTCTCCATTTTATCCACTGGATCATATAGGGTTGGATTATTTGGAATGGCACATAAGAATACTAATTGGGATAAACTAAGTTCATTTACCTCTTTGTTAAAATACCCTTTACTTGCTGCCTGAATTCCATAATATCCATTTGCGAAATAGATATTATTCATGTAAAATTCCAATATTTGAGATTTAGTATATTTTTTTTCCATTTCTATTGCTATTAACATTTCTTTTATTTTACGTTCCCATGTAACTTCAAAGGATAAAAACATATTTCTACTAAGTTGTTGCGTTATAGTACTTGCACCTTGAGTTACTTCACCTTTGTTATCTACATATGCCTTAGAAGCTCTGATTATGGCCCTTAAATCTATTCCTTTATGCTTATAATAACTCTTGTCCTCTATTGAAATAATTGCCTCTATTGCAGCTGTGGGAATTTGTTCAAATTGCAGATAATATACATCCTTTGCTCCTTTTAACACTGAGAGTAAATCACCATTTTTGTCGTATACCAAGCTGGTTTCTGCTGTTCTAAATGTATTAAGAGAAGATCCTTTTACAGTTTCTTTTGCCTCTTTATACATGAATAATATTTCTTTTCCGTATTTATTGTAATAGTATATTCCTGTTAAAAGCCCTGCTAAAAGAACCATTATTAAATTTATCATTAGGATTCTTTTTAGTAGTTTTTTGGGTTGCTTTTTTTCTTCCATGTTTTCACCTTCTGATTTTTTTATATTTTTTAGCGTGACGCTTTGTATTACATGTCTATTGTTAGCCTTTGACTTTTATAGCTGTGCAAAGTAATCCTTTTTCCCTCATTTAGAATAAAATTACTTTATTTACTATTATATGAGTATAGGAATAAATTATGTCATTTTTATGTTTTTAATATTAATTATTAGCACAGTAGTCTTATTTTTCCAATAAAAATCATTTATTTTTTTACTTAGTTTCTCTACATTAAATTCGCAATCCTAACCCAGTATCTAAGACTAACCTTTTTGAATAATATATTATAGAATATTATTTGAATTTTGGCAAGGATTAAAAGGGGCGTAATATGAGAGAAAAAAAATATGATCGGAATAAGGCTTTACAGTATGCTCATAAATGGGCATTCTTACGTAATCCTAAGTATTATGATTTCAGTAATCTTGGAGGTGATTGTACAAATTTTGCTTCTCAGGTAATTTATGCAGGCAGTCAGGTTATGAACTATACTCCTACTTTTGGATGGTACTATAATAGCGTAAACTCCCGATCACCATCATGGGCAGGAACTCCTTATTTATATAATTTTCTAACTAAAAATAAAGGTGTGGGTCCTTATGGTTTAGAAGTTTCCATTAATCAGGTAGTTCCTGGGGATATTGTTCAGATTTCATTTGATGGAAACACTTTTGCACATAGTCCTGTTATTGTATCCGTAGGTTCAAAGCCTTCCACAGATAACATACTTGTAGCAACACATACCTTTGATGCCGATAACAGACCGCTTTCTACTTATGCTTTTAAGAAACTTCGATTTATTCATATTGAAGGGGTGAGGTATTAGGAAATATAAATAGGAGGCTACTGAAAAATTCTCACAGAATACAAAGAATTTTTCAGGCCTCCATAAAATCAGATAAAAAAATAAGTATCTTCTATTTTCCTAATAAACCTTTACTTAATATTTTAGTCATAGGAAAACTATCAACAGCACTATCTCCGCTTATATCCCATACCAACATTCCTCCAAGGTTTTGTTTATTTACATAATCAATTTTTGCCTGAAGTGATTTTTCGTTTTCGTATGTGTACATTTTTTTCTCACTACTATTATATAGCCAAGCGGATTGGGTTTTGGAATCATATCCTTTTATCCAGCCAACTACTTTTTCTAATTTTTTGCATTTGTTCCAAAGAATTTCTCCCCCATTACCACCGGCAACCTGACCCATTGGACTGTTGGTTTTTGTGTTTAAATTAACACCTGACCAACCTCTTGCATAAAATGGCGTTCCTATGTTTATTTGTTTCTTGGTAAAATATTTTAAATATATTTTTAAAATATTATCAATTGAATACTTATCTCCATAAAGAGGAGATAATGCCCCCGTTACAGATTCCCATCCACCGTGAACATCATATGACATTATATTTATATAGTCTACTACCTCTGAGATTGCTTTTAAGTCTTGGTTTTTTTCTGTAGCTAATGCATCTGATTGTTCACATATGGTTATTAGTTTATTTTTCCATCCGTTTTTATTAAAAGCAACTCTCATTTCAGTCAGTAATGCTGTAAAATTAGCTTTATCTGTTGAATCGCCCGGACATCCTCTGTCTGTTGGATCATTAGGATCTGCTTTTCTGTTGATTCCCGGATATTCCCAGTCAATATCTATGCCATCTATAAATGGATAATTTTTTATTAGATCAATTATACTGTTTATAAAAATCTTTCTGCTATCTTTGCTGCTTGCCATGTCATGAAAGTTTTCGCTTCTTGTCCATCCACCAACCGATATCAAAACTTTTACATTCTTGTATTTTTCTTTCATAGCCATATATGTAGCAAATTCTCCTGTATATGAGATATCACTTCTTGAAAGAGTGCTTTTTGAATTTACTAATTTATAATTGCCTTTTGAATCTTTTATTAGATTACCATTACTATCTTTTTGAATCTGACACACTGTTCCATCATTTTTAACTGCATATCCCAGATTCCATTGCAAATCTGCCCATTTATCAACAGGTGCAACCTTAAAGTCTTTATTCACTGTCCAAAAGGTATGGTTTATATGGGTTAACTTATTCCATGGAATATTGTCAAGTGCCATTTTTTTGTTTGAATAAATACTCCAATTTGTATAGTACATAACAACCCTTTTGCTACTTTTTTTAGGTTCAGTTACATTTATTTTGCACTTAAGCTTTAGCTCACCCTTTTTATACTTTATTGTTGCAATAATTGTAGCCTCACCTTTTTTTATAGCTTTTACCAATCCCTTGGTATTAACAGTTACAATAGCATTATTATTTGACTTCCACGTTATCTTAGCTCCTTTTTGTGCATCAATTACCTTTAATTGATAGGTTTTACCTTTTAGAATAGATACGTTTGAAGTATTTAGCCTTGTCTTTCCTTGTGCTGACACATCTAATATAATACTGTATACTCCAATAAATAACAAAACAATTACTATTATGATTCTGTATGGATTACTACTTTGCTTACTTTTCATTGTTACAATAACCTCCTAATTTTCTATGTAGATACAGAATAATTATAGTTAATCTAATTGTCAAATATATGGCATATATTCATTCAATTGATTCCATAATTATGTAATTGTGTGATTATTTGTATATAGTATGTATGATAAAATCTACAAATACAAAAAAACAGTTTTGTATGTGTTCCTGTACAAAGCTGTTTTTTTACCTGTATATTCTGTAAATTACTATAAAATTTCAGATATCTGCTTATCTAATTTTTCTGGAGTATCTGTTGGGCTAAATCTTCCCACTATATTTCCATTTTTGTCAACCAGAAATTTTGTAAAATTCCATTTGATATTTGCATTAAGCATTCCACCTTTTTGGGATTTTAAATATTTATATAGAGGACTTTCATTTTGACCATTTACGTCAATTTTGGCAAATTGGGGAAATGTTATTCCAAAACGGCCTGTACAAAAGGAATGAATCTCATCATCACTTCCTGGTGCCTGATGTCCAAATTGGTTACATGGAAAATCTAATATTTCAAATCCTTCTTCTCTATACTTTTCATATAAATCTTGAAGTCCATCATACTGAGGTGTAAATCCACATCCTGTAGCAGTATTTACAATAAGTAAAGTCTTACCTTTATAATCAGACATTGAAACTTCATTACCATCCATTGTTTTAATTTTTATGTCATATATATTCATAAGTATCCTCCATTTAATATATTATATGTTTGCTAATTTACTGAGTTTATTGCTTCAGCTACTGCTTCTGCTACTGCTATAGCTAATTGATCCGTACAAGAAGTAGGACGCCTTCCACAAGTAATTCCACCGCATTTTTCTTTAATCTGTTCTACAGACCATCCATTAATAAGTTTTGGTATCGCTTTTAAATTTCCATTGCATCCTCCAATAAACTCAATATTAGTTACTATATTATCCTCAATATTAAATTTAATATGTGAAGAACATGTATTTTCCGTTTTGTATATATATTCCATAATATCTTTACTCCTTCCTTTTTATTAAATGTACATAGCCAACTCTCATAAATTGTTATTATAACAAATCTTTTATTCTTTCTTCTATAATATAAATGTCAGTTGTAGGTTCAAATCTTTCCAATACATTTCCATCTTTATCTATTAAAAATTTTGTAAAGTTCCATTTTATATCTGGATCACTTGAATAATTTGGGTTAATACCAGCTAACATATTTTCTAATACAGGAGTCAAATTATGTTCTGGGTCAAATCCTTTAAATCCCTTTTGACTTATAAGATACTTAAATAGAGGTGCTGCCTTTTCACCATTAACCTCTATCTTAGAAAATATAGGAAATGTAATTCCATATTTTGAATCACAAAAACTTACTATTTCTTCGTCAGTTCCTGGTGCCTGAAATCCAAATTGATTGCAAGGAAAATCTAAAATTTCAAAATTATCACTACCAAATTTTTCATACATATCTTGGAGTTCATCATATTGTGGCGTAAATCCACATTCTGTAGCTGAATTAATAATTAATAATACCTTATTTTTATATTCAGAAAGTGAAACCATATCTCCTAAACTGTTTTGTACATTAAAATCATATATATTCATACCATCTACCTCTTTCTTCAATTTGTATTTTACACATTTATATTGTACAAAATTTAATTTGTTTTGTCAATAGCTTTTTTTATTTTTTCTATGTTTAGTTATTATTCAGTTATTATTCACAGCCAATGTCACTGACTTAAGGTTTTTGTCCTACGGACGGTAAATGTCGTCAACTTAAGGTTTTTTTGTAACGAACGCATTGCCATTTAGATACCGCCCCCTCAAAAAACATTATAATTTATGAAAAAATCAGATAAGCCAAACATTCCAATGAGCCTATGAAAAAGCATCATAGTCTCATTTCCATGGCTTATAATGATTTTTTCATAAATTATAATGTTTTTGTGAGGGAATATAGTTTGTAGAGGCAAAGCTGTCTTAGAATATTAATGTAAAAATAATTTTCTAATTTTTAATAATATACTTTATTTTATTCTGAAAAAAGAGTATAATTAATAGAACCTGACAGGTCAGATTTTTTATAAACGCATCATTTTCGTAGTAGTCTATAATGCGGATTTCTTATTCATATTATATTTTCGCCTGTTTCGTGTCATTTGCCACTTAAACTTTCGTCCTCGACGTATGATTGAGCGGCATTTTATTGCTGCTTCATATTTGACATAAGTAGGCATGCATAAATGTCTTGTTCTACACACACTGGTTTTATTCCTGTGAAATTTTCAATCACAAAACTTTCTTTAATCTCATGGTATTTTGATTCAATGCCCCATCTCATAAAGTAAAGTACTTTAAAATCTTCCATAGTTAGATCTACATCAGGTATATTTGTTACTAGCACTTCATTCTCTGTTTTTGTAAGAGGAAAGCGTATTACTCTTAATTTATAGGTCTTATTTTCCCATTTATATTCAACCCAGCTATCTCCATAAGGTGCATTAGCCACTTCTTTTAATACACCTGTTTTTTCATTTGATCTCATAAGAAAATATTCTTCACTTTTCTCTATGTAATGCCCAAGTTTCTCTTGCATTATAGCCACGATCAAATAGAATTAGACTTTTTTCATTTTTATTGCGATTTTTATTATTATAAAAATTTTGAAGCATTTCTCTTGATTGTGTTTTTTCACCAACACTCCTATTACTAATTAAAGCTTCAACGATTAAATCATTACTAATATCATAAATCAGACTCATACGTGGCTGAGCAACTCCAGATATTTGATTTAGAGACTGTCCAAAATATTTTTTATTTTCATCAGTGTTTGGTACCTGTAGAGTGGTGCCATCAATAGCAAGTAGTAGATAACTGTGCCAAAGATTTGTATCTTTATAGAAATGATTTACATTAGTGCTTAATTGGAAAAGCTCTTTAAAAGCACTTGATGAAATATTTTGGCGTACCTTTGAAAATGCCTGTTTTGTAAGTGAAGGCATAGTTCCATCCTTATTTGGAAAGAAATCCAATAATCCACAATTAGACGAAGTATATTAAGTATAACATAAGAAAAAAATAACTTACGCTTACGTGTAAAAGCAGAAGATTTTAGTTTATGCTTATCAACAAAATCCTTCGAACTAATTAGAGTAAAAATTAAATCAATGAAATTTTTAAGTTTTGAAAAACAATCCATAAAGAACCTCCAAAATATGTAGTATACAAAAGTACCTACTTAATGTAATTCACAAAGCCCTACTTGTTTAGATATTATTAAAAGTTGCTTTAGCATTTCTGTGGCATAACCTTTTTGACGCTCTGTTGGTCTGACACTATATCCGCTATTTCCAAAGTCCGCAAGAAAATCATTCAATGTATGACGCAAATCAATAATTCCAACAATCTTTTGAGTACTATCTATTGCGAAAAAGGTATCCGTTAATACCCATTCTGGATTTACAGTTTTTTCATTAGAATTTTTAGCAATCAATTCAAGCCATTGTTCATATGAATCTATTTTATCAAACAATTCACTTCAATTGATTGTAAATTATCCGAAATCAAAATGCTCTTTTCTATAATCAAGTGCTTCTTGTTTATGCTCTATAGTTGGTCTAACAAGTAAAATACCCATATTTAAAATCCTCCTTAAACTCTAATCCATCTATTCATTTTTAAATTCTTAATACTTCCTCTATATACTACTCCTTCTTCTGCTTGCTTATTTTATACGGTCAGGTGTTATTATGGCATAGTAACAAACATCTTCATAAACACCTCGTATTTTAGCAAAATGTCTTAGTACTCCTTCCAACATTAACCCTGACTTTTCCAATACTCTGCAAGAAGCAATATTTGATTTTTGTACCAAAGCTTCAACCCTTTCGACTTTCAACTCATCGAAAGCATATTCAGTTAGTGCTTTGGAAATCTCCGTTGCATAGCCTTTTCCCCAAAAATCAGGCAAAAGGTTATAGCCAATAACACATCTATTTGCATTATAATTTAATGATAAAATTCCAGCTTCCCCGATATAAACTCTTTTAGTTTTTTCAAATAAAGCATGAAACCCTATAAAGTTATTATCATATCGCTGTATTAATTCTTTCAGTTTTTCTTTAGATTGCAAGATGCTTTCATGGGGAATATTTGTTGAATAAGTCCAAACAAGAGTGTTGGTCATAAGTGTATTATAATCATTTATATTATTAAATTCATATGGCTTTAAAATTAGCCCTTCTGTTTCAATAATCATAACGTCTACCATTCCTTTTCTCGCATTATATACACTTTGCTGTGTATAAGATTTATCTTGTTTGTGTAGCTAAATTTTTGCTATGTATAGAATATCATAGCGATATTGCAAAATCAATTACTTCTTAGTTTCAATAAAAACAGATTTAAAATCATATATTTATCTGTGGGGGACTCTAACTTTAACAAAAGTTCCCCAAACAAATCTCTAAGATAAAAAATAATAATATCCTCTTTGGTTTCATAGTTTCTATAAAAAGCGGTACGTGATACACGAGGTCACTGAAAAAGTCCTTTCAACATGGTAAATTAATTTTTCAGATGAATACAGTTGTATAATTATTTAATTGTGCAGACCCATTGGTTCGGCAGATGTTTTTGTCTTTTAAAACATTGAGAGAACGTTCGATGAGGCGTTTATATTTT
>JAVBPB010000026.1:0-9193 GCA_031549965.1 Mobilisporobacter sp.
TTGCCTCATGGGCTATAAATAAATTTGGAGGACCACTATTTTCACAACTAATGTCCATGTCATATATAGCAGATCCTCAAAATGCAAAGTTTTCAGTAATTCCTTGGTGGCTTCCAATAGCGGCGTCTGCATTTGCCATGATGATTGGAATTATATCAGGATATTATCCAGCAAAAAGAGCTACAAAGATAAGTGCAATCGAAGCAATGAAAACAGAAAGTTAAATTTCATGTCTATTACTTTTTTTGGGAATAAAGTCGGGTGTTCTTTTATTGTTTAATGTGATATAATGTTAAATGGATAAACAATAATCCAATTTGATGGAGGAACATTTATGATTATTACAGTAGCTGGTAAGGAAGGAACTAGATTTATTGAGCTATCAAAGAAACTAGAAAGAGTATTAGAATGTTTGAACTTAAGTGCAATTATTAAAAAAGTAAATGAACCAAAAGAATGTAAAAACTTAGGCGTTAGAAGTTTTCCGGTTTTAGTTATTAATAATAAAGTATTATTAGAATGTAATGATAATTTAAGTATTGACGAATTGATATATGCAATTCAGAAGTTTTATTTTGTTATGAATCAAGTACAATAAGTAAAAGTGTAGAATCCTAAAAATTGGTTCTACACTTTTTATAGTTATTTAAGTAAATTTTTCATTAGATAAGCATAAATTTCCTGACTATTTGCACGCCAGTTTTTACATATACTTTCAGCCTGTAATGCAGTGGGAACAGATAAATTGATTTCTAGAATTGGAGTATCATGTTCTAAAACTTTACAGTTAACCATAAATTCTTTGCTAGGTAAGAGAGAAAAATCAGACAAGGTTGAAACCTCTTCTCTTAGGGAATATTTATTCTTTTGTAAATATTCCTTTATATCAGCCTGAATAGCATAAGGAATCTTATGTCTGAAATATTCAATAGTCTCTTTACCAGTATCAGAAATACGACACAAAGAAATATTACGGCTTGATTCAATAGTAATTAATTCAGTTTCTGAAAGCTCAGAAAGAGAAGTTTGTAAACTAAAATAGTTAGTGTAATCCCTCCCCAATAAAAAGTCAGATACTTGTGCAGTAGTCAGAGGAAAAGTAACCGAATCTAACATATATAAAATCATTAATTTATATAAAGTAATTGGGTCTGAACTCATACATAACTTCCTTTCAATTAAATATTACAATTTTTTACGGCTAAACTTACGGCATCAGCAATTCTTTTATCAAACGGTTCGGGCATAATTTTATCAATACATAATTCTTCATCAGAAACAAGATTTGCTATTGCATTGGCAGCAGAAAGCTTCATTTCATCGGTTATTTTAGAGGCACGGCACTCAAGTGCTCCTTTAAAGATACCAGGAAAAGCTACAACATTATTGATTTGATTATTAAAATCAGAGCGTCCGGTACCTACAATAAAAGCACCTGCTTCTTTAGCCACATCAGGCATAATCTCTGGATTAGGATTTGCCATAGCAAAAACTACGCTTTTATCATTCATGGAAGAAACCATTTCTTTTGTAACAATATTTGGTGCAGATACCCCAATAAAAATATCACTGCCTGACATGGCATCAGATAAGGAACCTGTAACTTCATAAGGATTAGTTACTAAAACCATTTTTTTCTGCATAGTATTTAAATTTTTTGATTCCTTTGATAAAATACCTGATATATCACATAAAATAATATTTTTAAATCCATAGCTTAATAATAATTTAGTAATTGCAATCCCAGCTGAACCAGCACCATTTACAACAATTTTACATTCCTCTATAGGTTTTTTTGTCAGCTTTAATGCATTAATTAGAGCGGCTAAAACTACAATGGCAGTACCATGCTGATCGTCATGAAATACAGGAATATCAAGAAGCTCATTAAGTCTGTCTTCAATTTCAAAACATCTTGGTGCAGATATGTCTTCTAAATTGATCCCACCAAATCCTGGTGAAATATTTACAATAGTTTTAATAATTTCTTCCGTATCTTGAGTGTTAAGGCATATTGGAAAAGCATTAACCCCGCCAAATTCTTTAAATAAAACAGCCTTTCCTTCCATAACAGGCATTGCAGCAAAGGGGCCTATATTACCAAGTCCAAGAACAGCACTGCCATCAGATACAACTAATACAGTATTTGATTTAATAGTATATTTATATGCAGCATCTTTATCGGCAGCAATAACTTCACAAGGTCTTGCTACCCCCGGAGTATATGAAAGTGCTAAATCTTCTCTGGTTTGAAGCTTACACTTTGAGGTGATGGATATTTTACCAGCCCATTCCTCATGTGACTTTAAAGATAATTCATATGTATTCATTATAATCAATCCTTATTTTATTTTTTTACATGATGTTATGATAGCATTTATTAAAACTTTATTCAAGGAAAAAAATTTATAAAGTACTTTCCTTTTTGTGCTAAAGTGTGTATAATAATAATATTAAGATTAGAGCAACAAAATTTTAGCTTTTGTAAAGCTAATCATACTAATTAAAATCAAAATAACTATTTCGTAGTGCATATCTGTTTTGACCCCCAAAAATGAGAAAAGCAATGAAAAGGAGCAAATTAAATGAATGAACTGTATCAAAGTATGTCTTTAGTTCAACTGCGAGAAATTGCAAAAGAGAAGGGAATTAAGCATATAGCAGCTTTAAGAAAACCTGATCTTATATCTGCCATACTAGGCTCTGAAAGTGAGCAATCAGATGAAAAAGATCCAGAAGAGCAATTAAATAAAAATACCAATATAAAGGATAGCATAAAAAACGAAAAGTCTTCACATAATGAGACCCAAATAAATGACTCAAACACAGAAAGAGTTCAAAATAAACCAGAAAGTAATAACTTTAATGATACATCAAACGATAATAAAAGAACAGTTCCAACCGAAATGGATCAATTAGACAGCGGTGAGTCAAGAGAAGGAATTTTAGAGGTTATGAGTGACGGATATGGGTTTATCAGATGTGAAAACTATCTGCCAGGGGAAAATGATGTTTATATTTCACCTGCCCAAATAAGACGTTTTAACTTAAAAACAGGAGATATTGTTAACGGCAATACAAGAATAAGAACACAAAATGAAAAATTCAGTGCATTGTTATATGTGAAATCTGTTAACGGATACCATCCATCAGAAGCACAAAAAAGAAAGAGATTTGAAGATTTAACACCTATTTTTCCAAATCAAAGAATAAGACTTGAGATGCCTGGTGGCTCTGTTGCCATGAGAATTGTGGATATAGTTTCTCCAATTGGAAAAGGACAAAGAGGTATGATTGTATCTCAGCCTAAGGTTGGTAAAACAACCCTCTTAAAACAAATAGCCAAATCAATTACACATAACCATCCTGAAGTAAAATTAATTGTTTTATTAATAGATGAAAGACCAGAAGAAGTAACTGACATTAAAGAATCTATAGAGGGAAAGAATGTTGAAGTTATTTATTCGACTTTTGATGAACTTCCTGACAACCATAAAAGAGTTTCTGAAATGGTTATAGAAAGAGCAAAAAGACTGGTAGAACATAAGAAAGATGTTGTTATCCTCCTTGATAGTATTACAAGACTAGCAAGAGCATATAACTTAACAGTTCCCCCAAGTGGCAGAACTTTATCCGGTGGTTTAGACCCTGCTGCACTTCATATGCCAAAGCGTTTCTTTGGTGCTGCCAGAAATATGAGAGAAGGGGGAAGCCTTACTGTTTTGGCAACAGCCCTTGTTGATACTGGAAGTAAGATGGATGATGTAGTTTTTGAAGAATTTAAAGGTACAGGTAATATGGAATTAGTACTTGATCGAAACCTTTCAGAAAAAAGAATTTTTCCAGCCGTGGACCTTTTAAAATCCAGTACCAGAAGGGATGATTTATTACTTAATCAGGGTGAAATAGAAGCTACTTATCTAATGAGAAAAGCATTTAGCGGATTAAAGTCTGACGAATCTGCTGAAAGAGTATTAGATTTGTTTATTAAAACGAAAAACAATGCTGAATTTGTAGAGATGATTAAAAAAACAAGAATTAGTTATCCAAATTAAAAAAATAGTATTGCATTAGAAGACAAACTATGATACAATAAAAAAGCTGTTTAAAAGAAAATAAGATTGACTAATGAACTGCTCAGAAATTAGTTTGACAGTATTTAGGTCTTTTGAATGCTTGTCCAATTTATTTCTGAACAGTTCCTAGGTCAACTTTTATACCATGATTTTGTAAAGAGGTGAAAACATGAGAGAAGGAATACATCCAAAATATCATCAAGCCAAAGTAGTTTGTAACTGTGGCAATGAATTCGTAACTGGTTCAACAAAAGAAAATATTCACGTAGAAATTTGTTCAAAATGTCATTCATTCTACACAGGTCAGCAAAAAGCTGCTGCTGCACGTGGAGCAATTGACAAGTTTAACCGTAAATATGGTTTAAGTGAGAATAAATAGTGAAAGTTAGGTTGAGGTTTTTTAATCTCAACCTATTTTTGAATATTTAAAGAAAGCGGTGAGTATATGAAATCATCTGGAATTGGCGGTCAGGCAGTTATTGAAGGCGTAATGATGAAAAATAAGGACAAATACGCCATTGCAGTCAGAAAGCCAGATAATGAAATAGAAGTTGAAATTAAAGACTATGTAAGTTTTTCAGATAAACATAAAATACTAAAATTACCAATATTAAGAGGTATATTTGCATTTGCAGAATCTATGATAATTGGTATGAAAACATTAACATATTCAGCAAGTTTTTTTGAGGAAGAAGACCCATCAGTAGAGCCTTCAAAATTTGAAAAAAAATTAGAAAGCATTTTTAAGGACAAAACTGAAAGTGTAATGATGGGATTTACTGTTGTTATAGCAATTTTACTTGCAGTTGGATTATTTATGGTTCTTCCATATTATATTGCTGCATTTTTTGAAAATAAAATTAATTCGCCGATGCTTTTAGCTCTTGTAGAAGGGCTTATCAGAATTTTTATGTTTGTGGCATATGTGCTTTGCATATCCCAAATGAAAGATATAAAAAGAGTATTTATGTATCATGGTGCTGAACATAAGGTAATAAACTGCATTGAAAGAGGAAAAGAGCTTAATGTAAGAAACGCAAAAAGACAATCAAGACTTCATAAAAGATGCGGAACGAGTTTTATGTTAATAGTAATGGTTGTAAGTGTTTTGTTTTTCATGTTTATTAGAGTAGAAACTCCTTGGCTTAGAGTTGTATTTAGAATATTATTAGTTCCTTTTATAGCAGGTGTTTCATATGAATTTATAAAACTTGCAGGAAGAAGTGAATCTAAAATAGTTTCTATTTTAAGTACACCGGGATTGTGGTTACAAAACTTAACTACAAAAGAGCCAGATAAAGAAATGCTTGAGGTTGCAATAAGATCAGTTGAGGCTGTTTTCGACTGGAAACAATATTTTGAAGACAATGGATTCAATCTGTCAGCAGATGATGAAGTAAAAGAAATAAAAGTAAGAAAAAGCAGGCAGTAACCATGAATAATGTTATGACTATAGAAGATGTACTAAAAGAAGGAGAAAAACGGCTTTTGGAATCTGGCATAGATGATTTTAGGTTAGATGCATGGTACTTATTAGAAAGTGTTCTTAATATAACAAAAACCAACTATTTAATAAATAGAACAAAAAAAATAGAAAATATAGATTATTTAAAATATTTTGAATTAATACAAAAAAGATGTGAAAGAATACCATTAGCATATATTCTAAACGAGCAGGAATTTATGGGATTAAAATTCTTCATAAATGAAAATGTATTAATACCAAGGCAGGATACGGAGATATTAGTAGAAGAGGTACTAAAATACTCTAATTCAAAATCCATAATAGATATGTGTACAGGAAGTGGATGTATAATAATTAGTATCTTAAAACATTCAATTAAAAGTTTTGGGATTGGTGTAGACATATCAAGCAAAGCAATAGAAGTTGCAAAGCACAATGCGATACTAAATGATTTAAACCAAATGGAATTTATAGAAAGTGATTTATTTACAAATATAAATCAAAAATTTGATATTATAGTATCTAACCCCCCTTATATAAAAACAGATATAATAAAAGACCTAATGCCGGAAGTTCTTCATGAACCTGCCAATGCGTTAGATGGACATAAGGATGGTCTATATTTTTATAAAGAAATTATTTCAAATGCAGAGTTTTACTTAAATAGCAATGGAAGAATCTTTTTTGAAATAGGATATGATCAATCGGAAGAAGTAACAAAATTACTTGAAGAATATAAATTTAAAAATATAAAAGTAATAAAGGATTATGCAGGATTAGACAGAGTAGTACATGGGCAACTAAAAACCAATTAAGTCCTGTAGCAAATTTTTAATCGGAGGAAATTTAATGTTTGATAAGTTAGAAGATTTATTATTAAGAATGAATGAAATAATTGATGAATTAAACAATCCATCTGTTGTTAATGATCAGGACAGGTTTAGAAAATTAATGAAAGAACAAAATGATCTGACTCCTATTGTAGAAAAATACAAAGAATACAAAGAAACTAATGAAAGTATTAAAGACAGTTTGGCGATTTTAGATGAAGAAAACGACGAAGAAATGAGAGAACTTGCAAAAGAGGAACTTAGCGAATGTAAGAGCAGATTAGTTAAACTTGAAGAAGATATTAAGATATTATTACTTCCAAAAGACCCTAACGATGACAAAAACGTTATTGTAGAAATCAGAGGCGGTGCCGGCGGAGACGAGGCAGCACTATTTGCAGCAGAGCTTTACAGAATGTATACAATGTATGCAGAAAGATTCCGTTGGAAGATTGATATGATGAGTCTAAATGAAAACGGTATCGGCGGTTTTAAAGAAGTTATATTTATGATTAATGGAAAAGGTGCATATTCAAAATTAAAATATGAAAGTGGTGTACATCGTGTTCAACGTATTCCTGCAACAGAATCAAGCGGCCGTATACACACATCTACAGTAACTGTGGCAATAATGCCAGAAGCAGAAGAAGTAGATGTGGAACTAAACATGAATGACGTACGTATTGATGTGTTTAGATCCTCTGGTAACGGCGGACAGTCAGTTAATACCACAGACTCAGCAGTTCGTGTTACCCATGCACCAACAGGCATTGTTATATCATGTCAGGATGAAAAATCTCAGCTTAAAAATAAGGATAAAGCATTAAAGATATTACGCTCAAAGCTTTATGAAATCGAAACTGAAAAGCAACAAAGTGCAGAAGCACAAGCCAGAAAAAGCCAAGTTGGAACAGGTGATCGTGCAGAAAAAATCAGAACCTATAATTTTCCTCAGGGACGTTGCTCTGATCACAGAATAAAGCTTACGACCCATAGACTTGATGCTATAATGGATGGGGATTTGGATGAGGTTATTGACAGTTTGATTGCAGCGGATCAAGCGGCGAAGCTTGCTAATATGAATGAGAATAAGTAAGCGGTTTGTTGAACTGAATTAATAACTTCGGTAACAACTTCGGTAGTGTAAATAAGTATGTGTTTTTGGAAATAAATGTCTCCTTTTTGGTAAGAATTTAGATATAAAAAATCTTATCGAAAAGGAGCATTTTTATGGCAGTAGCAAAGGAACAAATTTGACAAATTATTATAGAAAATAACATTAATAGTGTTACAGACATCTATTCTTTTTTCAAAGACAGCTTTAAAGATATTCTTCAAGAACTATTGGAGGCAGAGATGGATGCAACTCTTGGCTATGAAAAAAATCTAAAGGGCGATTCCGAAATTACAAACAAGAGAAATGGTTATTCAACTAAAAATTTAAAAAGTAAATATGGTGAATTTCCAGTAGACATTCCTAGAGATCGAAATGGAGAGTTTGAACCAAAAATAATTCCAAAATATCAAAGAGATATATCTGGAATTGAGGAACAGGTAATTTCACTATATGCAAGAGGTTTAAGTACAAGAGACATACATGACCAGTTGCAGGATCTCTATGGGATTGAGCTATCCGCTGAGATGGTTAGTAAAATTACAGATAAAATTCTGCCAGAGGTAAAAGAATGGCAATCACGTCTATAAATGCTAAAATAAGAATGTGCAATAAATCCAAAATAACCATGTACAAAAAAGTAAATTGATGTATCATATTTATGAGGTGAATAAAAATGAATATATCAATTAAAAAATCAGTCTCCATTAATTCATTAGAGGAGTTAAGAAATTTAAAACAGATCCTTGAGGTGAACCAGTTGGATAAACCAAACTATTCTAAAATTGCAAAGGAATTAGGCGTAGACAGGCGAACAGTTAAAAAATATTATGAAAATAAAAAGGATGTGAAAACTAAGAGAAACAAAAAAAGCAAATTAGATGCCTATTATAACATCATTGATGAATTATTATTTGGTGCTTCTACTCAAAACAATAATAAAGTCATTAAACAGATTTTTTATTACAAAGATCATCTTTATCGCTACCTTGTAAGAGAAAAAAACCTTATGTGTTCAAGGAGTAACTTTAACTATTATATACGTTCTATTCCAAAGTTTGCACAGTATTTCAATGCAAAGGAAAAGAATGATGCTATTAAAACAGAAACTCCTTTTGGTGTACAGGCACAGTTTGATTGGAAAGAAAAGCTTAAATTTTACTATCAAGATGGTACACATGAATTAATTAACATAGGTTGTTTGATTTTATCTGCTTCAAGGATGAAAATATGGGGCGTTTATACATCTACCAATCAGGAATGCCTATTTGACTTCTTTAGCAGGTCATTACAAAAGCTTGGTGGAGTGCCTAAAGAGATTGTAATTGATAATGCAGTAACAATGATGGATAATGCACGTACAGAAAAAAGTGAAGGTAAACTAAACCCACCACCGCCTAAAGGCGGTGGGTTTGCATAGAGGCTAAAGCCGCCTAAAGTGTTGCTAGAGGGTGTAAATTTTTTTGTGTCTATGAAGGATAAATCCTTCTGGTTTGAATTAGATATGTATCAATTTTTGTTGTAATGCTATGTTTGTTTTGCTGTCGAATTTCTTTCTATTAATAGGATTACCAATTTTTCTTAGGCTATACATTTTTTTCTTATTGTCTGTATAATGGGGTTAAAACCCTCGCCTTTAGGCGAAACCTTTAGGTTAACCTCCTGAAGTTTAAAATAAAGTAAAAGTTTCAAATCTAAAACCTTAAAA
>JAVBPB010000137.1:0-14488 GCA_031549965.1 Mobilisporobacter sp.
CTACAGATTTCTGCAAGAAAAAAAGGAACCAGTTTTTACACTAATTCCTTTAAGTCCTAAGGTTTAGACCTAGATATCCACGATACTAAAATTGTATCATAATACCCCTTTTTTTCATACCCCCAAACTGAAGACTCGTTAAAATATTTGCTCATTTCTTCAATTACCAAAAACAGCATATCAACGGTATATTCACGGTATGTTGCCGTATGGTTGAGAGTATATTGCCGATATCATGCACATCAATTATCGCTAGGTATAAAAATATTTTTAAAAATTTATTTTTTTCTATAAAAATCTAGCAGTTCCTCTTCGCTTATGTCAATACCTATTTTTTTAAACTGTTTCTCTTGATGTTTATAAAGTATTTTCAATCTTTCTTCTTTTTCATTCCATTTCCCAAAATGGATTGCTCGGTGACAATTAGGGCATATGCAAACAATGTTTTCGTAACAATCAATATTTTTGTTATATTTTTTCATTATGAACTCGCTATTATCAACTGTGCAAGGAATCAAATGGTGACCTTCCATATATGAAACTTCTTTTTCAGTTATAAATGTTTCGTGCAAAGCATTTACTACACACTTGTAATTTGAATTTACAAGAGCTGATTTAGATATTTTACTGTCTTTTAAAATTACTTTTCCATTATTTCCTGTTACAATATTAAGCGGCTTATTCGATGACTCGGTAATCTCAGTAGCACTAGCTGGTGAACTTTTTTGAATTTCAATTTGCTCTTCATTATCATTTGTATCTAGAAGTTCTTTATTTTGAATTATGCTATGAACATAATCTATTACTTGATTGGTTAAATCAGGATAAGTATGACCATAAACTCTTTGCATTCTAAACATTTTATTATTGAAATTATTTATATTAATTTCAAACTTGTTTGATATGTTTCTCAAGTCTGTTCGATTATCACTCACGATTGAGTATGAAGCTATTTCTTCTTTCCCATTTTTATCAATAAAGCTCCGGCTTAATTCCTTTCCAGATTGACTTTTTCCATATACTCTAGCATTTTGACAGAATCCTATAATTTCACGATTGTTTGTTGGTTGTTTCTTTCTTACATAGACGACTAAAACTCCATCTACAAAGTTTTTGTTTTTTTCATTGAAATTACTACCTATATCTATATTATCTTTGGGCGGACAATATCCATAAAACCTTCCATCAATAGGGTTTTGTTCTAAATTAAATAATTCATGACCAATCTTATTTTTGGTATAATCTCCTGAATTCAAATCTATAATAATGACTTTGTTCATATCAATTAATGAAATATTACCTGAGTCATTTTTTTGATGTTTTTTATAATCGTTAATTGAAAAAGACTTTTCTAGGATTTCTTTAATAGTTAAATCTCTAATTATCTCGCTACCAATTCTAAAATATTGTCTCACTTCATTATGATAATGGATTATTACTTTACCAAAATACTTTTTATATTCATCTATAACTTTGCTCCTACTGCCTATTCCTTCTTTCCCATTCAAATCAATTAACTCAGTTATTGTTTCAATCGAAACCAACAACCATTCATAATCAGTTATTTTTACTAATGTAACAGCGGTTTGTCCTATCTTATATGGTTTTGTACTCCAATTTGTCCATTCATCCATTTTATCAGGTGTATTAATGAAAACCAATAATGGATCAACATTATCTTTTTTCTTATTAAAAGTAATTCGAGTATTATCTAAATCATTTAATTGTAGTAAATCATACAATGTTTTTTTCTCCATATAAATTTCTCCTAATGTAATCTTAAATTCATAAATATTATATCATTTTTTATCTTTTTTCAAAAACAATATCTGTATATTTCACTATTACCTAAAACAGCATATTAACAGTACGTTCACGACATATTGTCATACACTTGTCAGTATGTTGCCGATATCATGCACATCGATTATCGCTAGGTGTTAATGCTTCAGTTTACTGGCATCAATTAGCAACTAAACATTCTAACAATAATTCATTTAGTGATACTTCATAGAACTCCGATAATGTCAATAAATGATCTATATTGGGATTTGTCCAAGATTGTTCCCAACTATAAATTGATGACCTTGAAATCCCTGTTTTCTTTGATAATTCTTGGTGAGATAATCCATTAAATATTCTTAGTTTTTTTAGTTTAATTCTCAACTTATTTGAATCAATTTGATATTTAGTCCCATCTCTTTTTTGGACTGTTTTTTTCCAACGTTCAACCATATTTCTTCTTGCTCCTACAATTTCTACTACTGCAACATTAAATGACTCTGCCAAAGCAAGATAATCAATTACTTCATTAATCATCTCTTTTGATATTGCTTTTTCCATTTCATTTAAAGTTTTTGCAAAATCACTTTTCTTATTTTTTTGATACCATTTAGCATACATCTCAATTATCATTTCTTTGCTCTTTGGCATAAAAAAATCACCACTCCTTCATTGAGTGATGATATTACCATATTATTCTTGACTAGTGAAGCTCTATTTAAATTTGAATTCCATATCTTGCAATAGTCAATTTGTCTATAGCTGTACTTATATCACAACCAAGATTGTTTTCGATTAAATCATTTAACGCAGTATAATCAGCTAATGAATCAAGTGATGATAAGCACTCTTTACTGCAATATCTCGCCAAGGATTCAGCTGTTACAGTTACTACTGGAAATCCAGCTATATCTAGTACTGTTCCCTTGGAAAATCTTGGTGCAACTACTATACAGTATTTTGATGAATGCAAATCAATATGTCTTTTTAATCTAGCAGGATTTAAATTGTTTGATGATTTTCTTGATTTGCCATCAACATTAACTTTATAAATTTCATTATTTACAAATGGATTTTCAATAGCACACAGCAAATCAGTATCACCTGCTCCGCTTATTATTTCTACATTAAGTACTTCTCTAAATAATTCAAAAACTGGTTTTAATGAGTTTTCAAATTCTTTTCCATCAACTGAAGAGTATTTTGACATATATGTCATAGTTGATAAGGAATTAATGATTTCTCTTTGCTTATCATAATCAGGGAAAATCACATTTAAATATTTTATTAACTCATCCTCATATAGATCCATAATCCAGTCTTCTTTTGAAAAAACAAATTTATCTGCCATTGTTGTAGGAGTATCAAAAGGACTGAAACTATTTAATAAAGCATTGGCAGAATCTAGCAATTCTGGATTAAGTGTTATATATCCTGGTGTCTTTTGTCTAGTGCTACAAGAATCAGTTCTGTAAGTTGCTGTCTCTCCGTGTTTAAAAGAAAAAACTTGCCCATTATTATGTTGTCTATCAGAAACCACATTGAATACATTAAAACCTTTAAATATTCTTACAAAGTAATAATTTATTTCGTGGAAGCAATTTGCAAAGATTGAAACATAATTGTCAATTGATTGAAATAATGCTAACTTTTGATTATACGACAAGGCTCTATATTCCAATATACTACTAATTAGTTCTTCGTATTGATTTTCATTAATAGTTTTTATGAACGGCAAAAACCAAGACATTTCATCGATATATAACTTTTGCCCTAGTCTTTGCTCAGTCAATAATTTTATTATCAACCTACCAGCATATATTTTAAAATCTTTGGGAGTTTTACTATACGGATGAGGATATTGAATTGAAAATAAATTTACTAACATATTTTTATTAGCAGCATTTGTTTTATTTATTACATTTATTGTTGTTTGAGTTGGAATAAATACATCCTTCGAACTCTTATATCCAAACATGTAAAAACACATTTGGCTAAATCTTACACCCATAGTACTAATTGAGCCACTATTTGATCTACCAGTATAAGCATTTTCAAGTTTAAGTTTTGCCTTAATTGATTCTTTATCAATATCTTTTGTAGAGTTTAGAACTTTCACATACGACTCGATTAAATGTTTAGAGCTTACATTTTTTTGGAAAATCCATTTTTCATCCTTTTTTCTAATTAAATTTATCATGCTTAATCCTCCATAATACCCTTAATAATATTTTTGCTAAACATAGGCGGTATTGCCTCGCCAATAACCGTTCTAATTAAGTTATCACTGCACCATTCCGGCAAATCCATTTCAGCTGGCAACGAAGAGACAATGAATAATTCTCTCAAAGTTAGCACTCTAGCATCAGAATAAGTTCCATCATTTTGAACTCTACCTGGATGAACATTATTATGCCCTCCCATATTTCCGTTGTTCATTGCTCGCGCGGGGCAAGGTTCATTCCACTTCATTCTTTTATAAGTATTATGAAAGCCTTTAATAGGATCTCCGTTCTCTTTTTTAGGATAATAGATGCTATTTTTAAGTGCCGAACTTCCTTCTTTAGTGTTTTTCATCGCAATGATTTCTCGTTCATTATGTACTTTTGCAAAGTGCCATTTCATAGAACTTTTTTCTCCAGATTCTAACGATGGTAAATTGCCTATGCATTCTTTCAAACTTATTCTTTTTTCTTCATTTGGCTTATTCCAAACCATACCTTTTTTATATATTTTTATAAAACCTCTTGGTCTACTTTGTGGGACACCATAATCTGCAGCATTTAATACAAAAGTTTCAACATTATATTTATCGGAATATTTTTTATTAATTATTTCTTCTAGCTTAAGCAATTCTCCTTCAAATGGAAAATACAATTTTAAAAATTTAGGTACATTCTCGATTAGTATATAATCAAAATCGTGACTATCCATCATATCAAAAACATAAAAAATTAAGTAATTTCTTTTGTCCTGTGAATAATCTTTTTTCCCCAACGAACTCATGCCTTGGCATGGCGGAGTGGCAATCAAAAACTTACAATTATTTTTTTTAATATCGGTAAGTACCTTTTGAAAGTTACATTCATCAGTAATTGATCCACAAATCATATTTGTATTAGGGTGAAAAAAACTATATAATTCGGCTCTCCTAGGTAATAATTCATTAGCTGTTTTAATATTTATACCTATCTTTTCAAAATAATATTCTGCGATTCCAGCACTCGAAAACAAAGATGCGCCATTAATCTTATTGCTCATCTTTTTTCAGTCCCTTCAATAATTCATTAATTAATTTCGGAGGAACAGCTTCACCAATCATATGTCTAATTTGGATATCTGATGCAAACGGAGGTAAGTTCAAATCTGGATTTAATGAACTTAAAATAAATAGTTCCCTTATCGACAACACCCTAGCATCAGAATAAGTTCCATTTGAAAGTAAGTTCCCTGGATGTACATTGCTTTGAGAGGATATACAATCATTACGCATTGTTATAGTTGGGGCTGGTTTATCCCATGCCATTCTTTTATATGTAGCAGCATATCCCTTCAATCTTTGTCCAGTAAGTTCATTTTTAGGATAATAGACTTCATTTTCAAATGCAGAATGACCTGTTGGGGTGTTTTTCATCCATAAAATATGCTGTGCTGTGTGAACCCTTGAATAGTGATTTTTTATTTGTGAACGTTCTCCTGATTCGAGAGAGGGCAAATGCCCTATTGCTTCCCTCATTGTTATCTTGTTTTGCTTTGTTGGTGACTGCCAAATGTACCCTTTAACCCACATTTTTATGATTGCTCTTTCCCTATGTTGCGGAACACCATAGTCAGCAGTGTCAAAAACTTGACATTCAATATTATATTTATCACCATATTTATTTCTAATTATTTCTTCGATGCCTATTAATTTATCATCTATGCTAAATTTAATTTTAAAAAACCTAGAAACATTTTCTATCATGATAAACTTAGGATTTATTGCATCTATAATATCAAATGTGTGAAATATAAGATAGTTTCTTTTATCTGCTAACATTTGATCGTTTGATTTATTCTTGCCAATTAGACTTATACCCTGGCAAGGCGGAGTAGCAAAAACAAAATCAACTTTTTCTTTTTTTGCTTTTTCTATAATTTCTTTTTTAGTTTGTTCATCAGTTATGTCACCACAAATCGTTTTAGTATTTGGGTGCCAATATTTATGAACTTCCATTCTTATCGGTAACAATTCAGAAGCTAACACAACATCTACCATACTGTTTTCAAAACCAAATTCAGCAATACCCGCACTCGCAAATAACGAGAGTGCTTTAAATTTATTATCAATTTTATTTTTCATAAACAAACTCCACAACATCTTCTATATTACATTTTAATGCATAGCAAATCTTCGCTAAAATTTCTAAGCTTACTGGTTCATTTTTTCCCAATTTAGCCATTGTTCCAGTTCCCATACCAGATATCTCCCTCAATTTTGATTTATTCATATTCTTATCTACTAAAAGTTTCCATAATTTATTGTAGCAAATTTTAACCATATAAAAACACCTCTTGAGTATAAAGATTATACTATGAAAAGTTTTTTAAGTCAAGTATTAAATAATTTAAGTCTTGCATAAAATATTCAAGACCTAGCATTTTTATATTTTTTTAATCATAAAAATAAGATTATTAATAACTATGCTATTTCCAGACATTTTATAAAGTTGCGTTTCCGATATTCCTTGATTAAAAGCAACATCAATTAATTCATCATCCCATCCCATCAATCTCCAACATTCTCTCGGAGTCAATCTTCTTATAGAAATTGAGTCATCTTTATCTACAACAACACCAATATCGTGTACTGATGTTTTAAGTGTTGGTATTTTAGATTTTTGAACTACACCACGTTTCGACTTGGTTCTGTTTGTATAAACACCATCTCCACTTTCTGCTACTGCATAACCTTGTTTCGTATTCTCAGGTATTAATATTACTGGCTTATCAATTATGTAATTGTCAGTAGCCCTTCCACCAGGACATGTGCTAATGGTCCAAGCAAAGTCAGATGATGAATCATGTGGTCTAAATCTTAACCCTCTTATAAAACCATTTCTATTTTCCATGCTAGAAAAATTAGTGATTAACTTCTCACTTAAATAATATTTTTCATCCACATTACTTTCTAGTAGATCATTTAGTTTTACTTTCAATTCTTGTTTGTCAGGAAATTCAAATGTTGCTAATGAATCCAATATACTAATCATAAACACACGCTCTCTATTTTGTGGTATACCATAATCTTTGGCATTCATTACTTTCCAAAAGTTCTTATAACCTAATGAGGATAAAAAATCTAACCAGATTTGAAAATATGGCATGAATTTTTTACTAACTAGGTTCTTTACATTTTCCATCAATAGATACTTTGGCAATTCGCTATTTAAAGCCGATATTTTCAACAATCTTTGCACTTCCCATAAAAGACTACTAGAAGTGTTAGAATCCTTGTCAAAGCCCTTCATTCGACCCGCTAATGAAATATCGGTACACGGAAAAGAATAAGTCCATAAATCAGCTTGCGGTAAATATTTAATCTTTTTAATATCTCCTAGGTTGTTTGCTTTTCCATGTAGTGCTTCATAAACCTTTAAGGCATACTTATCAACTTCACTAATCGCTACTACTTCATGCTCAATATTTGCTTGTTTAAGAGCTTGTGTTTGCGCTCCTATACCAGCAAATAATTCTATTACTTTTATCATTTTCAATGACTCCTTTATATTTCGTGGATATCAAGGAGTTTTATTTTTTAAAATTGCCCCAGTCATCAAACATCTTATATTTGATTTTAGATATTTTATTTGGAGTACTATCTAATTCCTTAGCTGTTTCTTCTAAGGTTTTTCTTTCAATCATATTTAGCCTAAATATTTTTTTGGTAAATGGTTCAAGAGAAGAAATAAACCTCAAAATTATTTTAAAGTTTTTAGTTTTCTTTAAAACCTTAATCTCTTGCTTAACTTCTTCAATCTTATCTATCCAGTAAATTAGTTTATTATCGTAAGGATCTCTAACACCTCTTACATCAGTTCCATAAGTTGGTCCACCAATACTAAACATTTTCATTTCATAAAATTGTATTTTTTCTTTTAATGCATCTATTTTCTTTAATACTTTTTTATAATCATTTATTGCTGAGATTAAAGAACTCTTTAAGCCATTCTTCAACTGACTTATTGGCATGTTTCTCCCTTCTTTCAAGCATCTCTAAATTATTAAAACTTGACCTCCTAAAAAAGTCATACTTATCATCAATTGGAACTTCTGCTCTTTTAGAATATTTAACAATGTAATTTGTTACTGCTAATACATCATCAAATTCAAAAGATTTAGTTAACTCATCAAACAGAATATTATATTTAAGAACGTCCAAGCATTCTGCATTTATGTATTTATCATTAATAAGACATTTAGTGAGAAAATGAAGGCGAGGAACTCCGTAGGTGTTCCCTCTATCCTCTTTATCCAATTTATCCTTTTTATCTTTTTTCTTTTCTTTTTCCTTTTTCTTTTCCTTTTGTTGATTTATGTTATCATTAATCGGATTTATGTCAGCAGAAATATTATTTATGTTAACATTTTCGCTATTTTCAAGCGTAGTTAAAAAGACCCTTAGTTCCGCCATTTCAAAATCGTTCAAGAGCCAATATTTACTAATATCTCTGTCCTTTCTTCTTTTGGTTGAAAGGATAAACTGTTTTTGTATTCCTTTACTCGTTATCACGCCTTGTTCCATAAGTGCTTTATCTATGAGCCCAACCTCGCCAATGTCACGGATCATCTTGAGTAGGAATTCTGGAGATGGAATATGCCTGCCAATTAATTGTCTACGGATTATTACAGCTAGTTTTTCAGGTGTTGATAAGACATAGTATCCATGCTTATAAACATAAACTAGCAATCGCAAATAGATCAATTCGGCTACGGTATCATTTCTCAGAACCAAATCAGTTATTTTATCATCTTCATAAAAATCTAAATCTAAAGGAAAGAAATCTAAACCAACTTTAAGGTGTCTACCCATAGTTTAATTTCCTTTCGTGAATATCTTAAAACGACCAGTTTTCGCTTATTACCAAAAACAGCATATCAACGGTAGGTTAACGGTATGTTATGATACACTTGTCCGTATGTTGTGGGTATTATGCACAAGCATTATCGGTGGGTAATAAGCGATACCCAGTCTAAACCTTATTCTTCTTCTATCGTGGAGTTTTTGTTGATATAAGACTCCAAACTTTCTCGTGTTATCCGCCACTCATTACCTACTTTAAAGGCTTTAATTTTTTTATCTTTAATGTAGATTAATAATGTTCTTCTTGTAATTTCTAAAATATCTGCAACTTCAACAATCGTATAAATATCTTTATCTAACTTCTTTAGCATTTTTACCACTAGCCTTCTTCTTTAAGATATCTTCAATTAATCGGAGTCCACCTTGGTAAACATACACTCTTTGGATTCGTTTTAATTGAGCACCTTCTGATGTTTCAGCTGTAACCTTTCTAAAGCAATGATTATCGATATATTGAGTGTTTGGCATATTATCACTATCAAATACACCAGCTGTTCTTAAGTCTTGTAAAAGTGTTCTTAACGTGATTCCACGGTATTTGATAATATCTGGTATTTCTGCTAAATCATAACATCTAGCAGTTCCAGTTAATGTTTCAATAAATCTAATACGATGTTCATTTGCTTTTAATGTTAAATCCTGAACTGAAATTCGAACACGTAGTTCTACTAATTGATCCAGGACTTCTTTTGCTTTTGATTCATCTTTTAAATCATCAATTGCATATTCACCAATAACACTACCCGCAACTAATGATTCACGATACAGCCAATCAATAATTGCATCAGCTTCTAACCTAGTACTTTTTGAATGCAGTACTGCAAAATTATCGCTAGTAACAAAAACTCTCATTACCTTGTTTTTACCATCATCTAATTGTACAGGTATATCTTTCATTCCAAGTTGGGATAATCCCACTAATGCATCTTGATATTTAATACCTAACAATTTTGCAACATCTTTTAGACAAAACAATGCTTCACCATCATGGTATACTACTTTTACTACACCGAGTTCGGCACTACTAATTTCTTTTATTTTGACCATTTGTGTCACCCTTTCTTCTTTTTACCGAAAAAGGCATCACTGACTTTACTATTTGTATTAGATTTCATTTGTTCTACCGTATGAACATATATTTGTGTTGTACCAACATTTTTATGTCGCATTGCTTCTTTAGTTTCCATTAAACTTGCGCCAACAATTAGAGCTGTTGTTGCAAATGTATGTCTTAAACTATGAACTGAATAAGCTCGTGAATTATATCCAATGGCAATTAGTAATTCTTTGATATCTTTCCGGATTGCTTGAAGCGAAAGCCTTGATGTTTGCCCCTTTGAATTATGACTAACAAACATTGCTTCTTCTTCGTCATCCCTTGCATTTAAATAATTTTCTAATGCTTGTATTGTTTCAGGTGATAATTTAACATGGGCATCCTTTGAATCGTGTCCCTTGCCCATCACAAATAGAACACGCTCACCTCCGATTTTATCAATATCGGAAATGTCTGCACGATGAACTTCTATACTTCTTAATCCAGTAGTTAACATTAAAGCTGCCATAGCATAAGTCCTCTTCCACTGAACGGAATTGAGCGCTTTCTTTCTAGCATAATCTAATAGTTTTACTGAATCATTTATTGTTAATGCTTGTCTTTTGAAGTCTGAGGTTACCTTACAACCTTTTACAGCTATCATAAGGTTTTCTCCGCCATTCATTTGTATCCATGTGTAAAAGCCACGAAGGACAACGATATTTTTTTGTACCGTTGATGCACCCACAGTTTTAAGTAAATGAGTTTTATATTTCAATAAGTCATCTCGTGTTGGATTAGAGGATTTCCCTGAAATATAGTCATAGAACTTATATAGAATTCCTTTGTATGAGTTTTTTGTAATTTCCTTATTATCCATGAATAAGATATAGCGATCGATTAGATTTTTTAAATCATTGTTTTCCATTTTCATCACCTATTTTTTAAAAATTCGAGTATAATAATAAAGAAAAAGATTTTTAACATTTCTTTTTCGGTAGGAGCCGACAACATCACTTAGTACTGCTGGATGTCGCTCCTATTTTTTATATCCTTTTCTTTCTTTCTGATAGTTTGCTTCTTGTTCCAAAAATTCTACTGGATCAAACTGCAGATGGGTTATCAGTCCTATCAATTGTGGCATCGATAATCTTTGCCCACGGTTTCCACTTTCAATGTTGTAATAATGCTTGCGACCAATTCCTAGTTTTTTAGATATTTCATCCACTGAAACATTGGTCTCAATTCTTTTATTAATTAAATAAAATCTTGGTAACGCTGTTTGATGTTCTTGTGTTACAGTTCCATTCATTTTTCTCACCTCCCCCTGCGATATTTCGACTTTCCTTCGTAGCGACAATATTTTACAATTAAACGATTTTTTTGAACATAACTTGAGCCGTTTTTCTAGGTCGAGCAACAAATTGAGTTGAATTTCATTTGTTTTCGATGTTTTTAAGACCGTTTTCAGTTAATAAAAATTGACAGACCAACATTTGTTGCTGTATAATATTAATGATTTAAAATAAAAAAGAAGTTTACCTCCTACTATATAATTAGTGGAAAAACGACAAATTTCCTTTATTTTATTCAAAAAAATTACAAAGGGTGGTCGAATTATGTCAAATATATTGATTGAGGATGATTTATCGCTATTAATGATCGGCGAAAATCTAAAACGTTTAAGAGTAAGCCATGGGCTTTCAACTACTGAAGTTGCAAAAATGCTTAATAAATCTAGGCAAGGATATTTTAATTACGAAACAGGTGCTAGAGAGATTAACATCACTTCTCTTGTTACTCTTTCAAACTACTACGGTGTATCTATTGATTCGATTGTTGGCAATCCTTACGCAATTGGAGTCGAATCAAAACTTAACTACAGAACTTTTGAACTTACAAAAGAAGGTATAAAAAAAACAATGCCAACTGTAATCTCAAGTCAATATAACGATATATTGGCTGTAAAAATTAGTGACATTGTTATAAAGTTCTTTTGGCGAACTGATACTTATGTTGAGGATTCGGAATTACTATTTGAATTTAAGGATAGATATTTCATTTCAAAAATATGGTTTAAGCCTGATGGTTCTGGATTCTTTAATATAAATGATAAGCCTGTGTATTTTACAAAAAGAGATAAAGAAGATTTAATTTATTTAGGTGTGCTATCTTCCACACTTAATAAACAATTTAATATAAAAAATTTCTTTTAGAAAGGAGCATAAAATGGATTTAACAAATATTAATGATCTAAAAGAGTATAAGCGCAGAATATATATTCGTATTGGGCTTTTTATTCAAGAATGGCAAAGACTAGAGTATATATTTGCATACATCACCTCAATAGTCCGCTCAGATAAAGAAGGCAATATCGATGATATTTTCATTGAATTGCAGGATAGAAGTTTTGGAAATGTAATAAAAGAATTTGAAGAAACAAAACTTGCTCCTCAAAAAATGATTGATGCGTTAAAAAAACTTAATGATTATAGAAACGGAATCATTCATAAATTTTTTATTTCTTATACTAACACAAAATTAATGGATAGCGATTTAAGAAATGAATTAGAAGTTCTTATGGATAGAAATACTAAAGGGTTGACTGAGTTAAGTGACTATTTTTATTTTGATATTTTGGTAAATAAATTAGGCTTTATTGAAGGAGATATTAATAATGAACAAGTTTGACTCCGCTAGAGAGATTGAGGCTTATGCTAATATTTTAAAAACAATTGTAATAGAATATAAAGAGAACAAATCAAAATCGATTAATACAATTCTAAAATATGCTAGTAGAATTGTTGCTGAACATATTAACCCAGTGTATGCAAGTAAAAATGCTTATGATAAATTTTATTCTTCTACTGGTAAAGATATTAGGAAATACGACTGCTATTCACTACCAAAAATCGAAGGAATTAATGGTCAAAAGTTATTCACTTACGAGCACATGATTCCTGTCAGTTCATTTAGAGAAGAATTATTTTCTTTATATGACCAAAACAAATTATCAGTTGATTTAATAAAGGAATTGATGATAAAACAAACAATTTGTTGGGTGACTAAGGATGAAGATCAAAAACTAAAAGAACTTGGCTATGCAATTATTAGACCTGAAACCGCTTATATGGAAGCTGGCATCGAAATATATAAATAAATTTTATTAACAAGTCTTCAGTTTGGTGGTTTACTTCTTCTTTTTTTAATTATATAATATTCACGGATTAGAGGTTTCTTTGGAAGAAATCACAGAACATATGGAATTCCTTTCTCATAAAAAAGAAAGGAATATTCGCATATGCAAATAACAAATGTTATGAAATACCACTATGCGAAAGCGGTGGTATTTTCTTTTTTCAGCATGAATCTTTTAACTCTCGAAGAGTATCAATCAACACTTAAAAAGTTAGCTATTACTTTCGGTATTACCGAAGAAAGCAACGATAAAAAATAGTATGATAATTAACTTGCTATTTGTTGCTTTTAGAGTGATGTATATATGCTGACAAAGGAGATGATTTATAATGGAAAATAAACAAGTAAAAATTATTCAACCTCGCAGAAAAATCGATTATAACGAAAATGGCGAGCAAATTTTTAAATTAAAAAGAGTTTGTGCCTACTGTCGTGTTTCTACTGATAATGATGAACAGAAAACCTCAATTGAAAATCAAGTGGATGAATATACAAAAAGAATAAAGAATAACCCAGAATGGGAATTTGCTGGTGTATTCATTGACGAAGGAATTAGTGGAACAAACACAAGAAAACGTGATCAATTTAATGCAATGATTAGACAAGCACGCAATAAAAATTTTGATTTGATACTTGCAAAATCTGTAGCTCGTTTTGCAAGAAATACAGTAGATTGCTTAAATTATGTTAGAGAGCTTAGACTTATTGGAGTTGAGATATTCTTTGAAAAAGAAGGCATTTATTCTTCAGATCCAAAAGTAGACTTCTTACTTACAATTATGTCTTCTATTGCACAAGAGGAAGCTCGAAATACAAGCGAAAATGTTAAATGGACATTCCAAAAAAAATTTAAAGAAGGCGTACCAATGCTTAATCATAGTAGATTTCTTGGTTATACAAAAGATAAGCGTGCAACACAACTAAAAATAGTTGAGAGCGAAGCCAAAATTGTAAAAGAACTATTTGCTCTATATGCTGGTGGCATTGGACCTGCAGAGATAATTAGAATATTTGAAAGTAAAGGCTATAAAACTGGTGCTGGTTCAACAAAATGGAGAAACACAACAATCCTAAGTATGTTAAGAAATGAAAAATATTGTGGCAACCTTCTTCTTCAAAAAACCATCACCCAAGATTACTTAACCCATAAAAGAGTTAAAAATAAGGATTTAGCTCCAATGTATCATATTGAAAATAGTCATGAAGCAATTATTGATAAAGAGACCTTTGAAACAGTACAGCAAATAATGCGAGACCGTGCCAAAGTTAAAATCGGTGATGATAAAAATTTAAGCAAGTATACTCGTCGTTACCCATTTAGTGGTTTCGTTATTTGCAATAATTGTGGA
>JAVBPB010000153.1:0-10550 GCA_031549965.1 Mobilisporobacter sp.
CTTTAAATTCCATTCTGTTTATATTCTAATCTGCTGTAATGTCTTCAAGATTTGCCTTTTCAACCGTCTTTAAATTCCATTCTGTTTATATTCTAATTTTGCTCCTCGGTGTAATAATAATCAATTTGTAGTATCTTTAAATTCCATTCTGTTTATATTCTAATCGTGGTGTCGCTCTAAACATCCTTATATGTTTGACTTTAAATTCCATTCTGTTTATATTCTAATTAGTGCAGTAGCAGGTTTAGCCACTGGAAATTATATCTTTAAATTCCATTCTGTTTATATTCTAATCTAGTGATAACCCTTCTGTTTCAGTAAGCTTGAATAACTTTAAATTCCATTCTGTTTATATTCTAATGCTGCTAAACATAGCTGTAGCGTGATTTTTATATCCTTTAAATTCCATTCTGTTTATATTCTAATTACAAGAATCTTGATTTTAAAGGAGTTTTTAAAGACTTTAAATTCCATTCTGTTTATATTCTAATGTGTTAAGTGTTTCTGTTGCAAACTGTGTAATCATCTTTAAATTCCATTCTGTTTATATTCTAATTAGGGGGAAGTGGTGGTAATGCAAATTATAAGCTTCGTTAAATTCCATTCTGTTTATATTCTAATTTCTGCCAAGCCTCTATAATCGTCATATTCTCGCATCTTTAAATTCCATTCTGTTTATATTCTAATTTGCTAGCTTATCTCTTAAATCAACTACTTTATTATCTTTAAATTCCATTCTGTTTATATTCTAATGAAAAAATGCCTAAATTATGCTTATCTTGAATTGTCTTTAAATTCCATTCTGTTTATATTCTAATTATTTTCGGGGATAAGTCCTTAGATATGAATGATGTCTTTAAATTCCATTCTGTTTATATTCTAATAAAGTGCGCTTAGAGTAGTTGTTGATAATACTACCAACTTTAAATTCCATTCTGTTTATATTCTAATGCTTTATAATTTGACCCACGTTAATCAAATTAGGGTTCTTTAAATTCCATTCTGTTTATATTCTAATTCTATCGAAAGTGCCGATAAATTAAAACGTTCATCTTTAAATTCCATTCTGTTTATATTCTAATAGGTTTAGGTCAATACGAATCATCAGACTTGACAGATCTTTAAATTCCATTCTGTTTATATTCTAATCTTGTACTCGTTGTGTGGCTATTGTCGTACTTGTTCTCTTTAAATTCCATTCTGTTTATATTCTAATCCGTAGCATTATAAGTACCCAATTGCTCGATATATACACATTAAATATTGTCGACATCAATAAATTGTCTGTCAGATAATACATTTACTTATTAATACTAATACATTTTCTACTAAATATCCAGCATTACTTGCACTTGTCAACCTGCCCCACTTTTCACCATATTAAACATCGACAAAATTTATATAATTCTTTGTTCTATAAAAAATTAGAAGTTCTATCATCCTGCATTCCCCAAAATTCTTTATCAAGCCATCTCAGATTCCTACTTTTAAAAACAATCACCGAATCAATATCTTTTCTTATAAATTTATTCAACTCCAGTCTTAATTTTGCTAATTGAGCTTCTGTAACTTCACCTTCAAAAACTGAATTTTGTATATGTCTTAAATATTTTTTACAAGTTTTAAATACTTTGGGCAATATTCTTTTTCCTGCATCATCAAACGATATATCATATACCAATACAATATACATACACCCTCCTTATGTTTTTATAATTTACTCTTACCACCACATCTCAAAGCCTTCATATTCCTTTTCCCCTAAAATATGCTTAATTAACTTATAAGCTTCCAATCGCACCAAATATTGATATGACACATTTTTATTTAAGCTTTTATGCATAATAGTTGTTTGAAGTTTTTGATTTAACTCATCCACAATCAATCTTGAGGCCTCTTTCTTTAAATGTAAAAAATTCAATTCTTTTGTAAAACATTTTTCTGTAATTTGCTTTTTATTTAGCAAAGAAAAAATCAACCTATCTCCTATTAACGGTTTAAAAATCTCTGCAATATCTAAGCACAAAGAAAATCTTCTTGCCCCTGGTTCATGTAAATAACTAATTGTTGGATTTAATTGTGTATGATATACCTCCGTTAAAACCTTTGTATATATAAGTGAATTTACAAAAGAAATCAATGTATTTATCATATTATCGGGTGGATGCATTACTCGTTTCTCAAAATTAATTTCTTGATCAACTAAAATATTCCATGCTTCATAATACTTTTTTCGTATATTCCCTTCATATCCCATTACTTCTTGTATTGTTTCTGCATTTTGAATCTGTTTTCTCATCTCCTCAATAAAATCCATATGTTCCTTTACATTCTTACCACGACCATTATAGTACCTTAAATTACGATAAATATTTCCTGATGCAGCTGTAATAAATTTTTTTGCAAGAATTAAACGCTTTTCAAAATCAACATAATGTTCCACTTGATGAACTAATAAGTTTCCTGCTAACAAGCTCTCTCTTGGATAAAAGCTTCCTGTGTAAAAACTGTAGTAATTAAAAAAATGTATATTAACTCCATGTTGCGCTACCAAGTTAATAAGGCTTGTATTAAACGACATCTCTGACATAACATAAATATCTCCAGCACGCTCAATTGGTATATCTTTCTTTATCCCCTCTTCCGTAATAAATCTCATAGTATTATCTTTTCTACTTAATGTTCCATCATTATAAATATAAAAACTTTCCTGCATAATTTCCTCCTTAATCCCTGCATTTTTTAAATAAAACACAAATCATAATAAGCACATGATTTACATATATTTCTTTTTTCAAGTGTTGGTGGAAGTTCCCTTTTAACAACCTCTTTGATACTTTCCAAAATTTCCGAAATTCTCACCCTATCCTCATCTACTAACTCAACTTCTTCCGTTTTTCTTAATAAGGGATAATCAATTTTCCCTTTTATACCACAAACACCTTTCTGTTCTAAATAGTATAAATAATATTTTACTTGATAAATACTTGCTTCTTCTATTTTTTTACTTTTCTTAACTTCGTGCAACACTCCACTTGTCCTAATAAAATCAATATTAATTATATTGTCAATATTTATGTGCTTATCATCTCTGATATAGGAGTTTTCATCTAATAACTTACCCAACTGTACATTTTCACTATTTTGTTCCATTTGAATTTGGTTATAAAGGTACCATAGCTTTCTCTTACACACTAAATAGTAATAAACCATTACACCTGTTATCTTTTCGTCCATATTTCCCTCCAATAATGCGTATTCCATAAACATCACTATCTAAAGAAATTTTGTGTCTCTTATATAATCAGAATTGTCAATTTCCTTAAATCCAATTTCTTTATCATATCTACATTCCATAACTGGTATTTTTTCAAATCTATTCAATACTATTTCTGTATGAATATTAACATTTTTTTTCATATATAATGGTATCGATACCGTAAGACTTCTTATATATTCCCTTAATCTTGACTTTTCAATCTTGTCCTCTTCTATTTCAAGCCTTTCTAGGCAATCATTGATTTCCTCTTGTCTTTCTTCATAAATAGGACTAGGCATAATAAAAACTGATTGAATATTTCGTAAATTAATCTCACTCCTTTTTAACTCATATGGTGCTATATTTTCAATACTGTATTTTATTTTACGATATTCTTTATAATACTCACTTCTACGCATTTTCTCTGTTGTAAAATTCTTATTAATTAATTCTACTTTTTCTTCCTCGCTTATTATTCCATCAACCGTTTCAATTGCTTCTTTTGATATATTATAAATTTCCTGATCCATATTTTTTGTTACATCTATAACAGTAAATACATAACAATTTGGTTCATCAGTACTCTTCTTACCCTTTCTATTGCATCTTCCAAGTCGCTGGAATAAAGAATTTAAATCCTGTAATTCTGTAAAAAGATAGTCAAAGTCAATATCTAAACTAGCCTCTACAATAGATGTAGATATCCATATACCTGATTGAATATCTATATCACCCTCTTCTGTATACGTTTTACCAAATTCCAAGATACTTTTTTCTTTTTCTGCTCTATCTTCTTTTAAAAATCTTGCATGTAATAGATTTAAGTTTACATTTTGATTCTCAAATGCTTTTCTTAATTCTAAACATACTTCCTGAGCCTTTTTTATAGTGTTGCAAACCACTAAAATTTTATTACTTCTTTCATTTTCTTCATTTTCTTTATATTTTTCTATTATTATTTTTGAACACAGTCTTTGTGAAACAACTTCTAAATTATGTCGTATCTGCTTGTTAGCAAAAATTTCTTCTTCGACATCACCCTCTAATGCTTCTACTATTTCATCCCTAACAAATGGTGGTAATGTTGCTGTTAATACAGCTATTTTTCCTCCAAATTTACGAATTTTCTTAATACCACAAATTAAATACGCTAATAAATCTGGTGAATACATCTGTATCTCATCTAATACTATTTTTGAATATGACAATGTAACTAATTTCATTTCATATCCATTATATTTATATACAAAATCAAATAACTGATCCATTGTACAAATGGTTAATGGCATTGATAATTTCTTACCTCTTTCAAAATAGTCAACCAAATCCATTTCTTTACAATCAATATTATCAGAATAATATTCTAATGCTCCTGAATGAAGAAGTGCTAACCTTTCTTCAATATGTTCTCCTTTAAGGATATCTTTTTCTATTCTATCATATATAGCATTAATTGCTGTCCGAATTGGTAGTATAAAAAAGCCTTTATTATCTCCAATCCAAAGAAGTCCACCTTCTGTTTTCCCCATACCCGTCTGAGCAACTGCTATAATATTTTTATCTGTATTTTCCTTGCAGAATAATTGTAGTATATTCCAATTATACAGATTTTTCATCTTATCATATAGAAAATCATTTGGATATTCTACTTTCATTCCAGCACTTGCACTATAATCACATTTATGTAAAAAACCTTTTATGATAATGGCATTCATATCTTCTTCTTTTATAACTTGGTTAATTTTTCGAATTCCCTTAGGTCCAATTTTTTCAATCTCATCCTTAAACTCATCCAACAAAATTTTAATTAAAACTTGTTTTTCTTCATCTTGTAATAATTCTATAGTATTACAATAATCATGATGATTTAAAATCGAATGTGCCACTCTATAATAGTCACTCTCATCTTCAAAAATATTCTTAGGCAAAAAATACAAAGATAGCACATTATGTGATACCTCTGTTAATGGATTGAATTTTTGCTTTTTAGATTTTACCCTTATTTGAAATTGAGGATTTACTTTTCCATAATCATGATAAATGCAAGCAATTCTTATTAAGTCAAGTAATGAATCGGAGGAAATGTATTTTAGTATATATAATTCTTGTAATGCATTCAACAACTGATCTGAGTGTTCTTTAATAGTTTTATCTGGCTTTGCATAATAGTTTTTTATATCCATTCATTCCCTCCAAGTCTCTAATTCTAAAGAAAGTTAACTATTAATTTTTGATTCTTATCAGTATTATCAAAATACACGTTTTCACTTTCTTCAACTGCATAAAAGTTTGATAGATACACTACTTTCTTTTTTTCAAACTCTCGCTTCTTCTCTACAATTTTATAATTTTTAGTTAGATAATATTTAGTTCCATCTGCACTAACGCCTTCACGAATTTTTGGCAAAATATCACTATTTTTTATCAAATCATATGAAATGTACGCAGAATAAGGATTTTTAACTGTTTCTTCTGTTTCAACTTCTAAATTCACAAATCTTGCTTCTTTTACTTCTACAAAATCTTCACTTCTTCCGATTGACTTTAAATTATATATATTTTCTTTAAGACATTCTAACGTCGCCCTATCACTTTTTACATGAATTATTAAGTTTATATTCATCAATAGCTCATAGTATTTTAAAGAGGTGGTTAGTGTACGAAATTTAGCTATAGGCTTTTTGTAATTATCTTCTTCATACTTTTTCACACCTTCATTAATATCTTTTTCTAACTGCTTTATTTCATTTTCTCTTTTTTCTACAAGCTTAAATTCATTAGAATTTTTATCTAACTTTGACTTTTTTTCAGCTAATGTTTTTTTTCGTTTTTTTATTTTAGCTAAAATAGAATCTCTTCTCATCTTTTTGAAATTATCTATCTCATCGCCTATCTTTTTCAAATCACGATATTCTTCAAGCAATTCATTATTAATCACTTGGATTGTAATTCCTTTTCGGAAACTATTGCCCTGTGATTTTTTTGCACTTGCAACCTTTTCAAAAGCTGATGACAATAATTTTTCATTTTTCATTTTAACTAAAATTCCTCTATCATCTTGAGTTGAATTTAAGAAGCAATAATCAGTATAAGGCTTTTTTATCATTGCTTCATAATTACCCTGAATACTTAATTCCATTGGATGATATTCTTTAAAATTACATGCATTATGTATCGCTCCTATTACAGTAGAAAACGGAGGTAGAGGATAAGTCATCTTATTCTCTACAGTCTCCTCTTTCTTATAATTGGCGCTGCTCTGAAATAAATCTATTCGTAAAACTTCTTCCATTTATCTTCACGCCTTCCTTTTTTAATCTTGATAATATGCTTTCACGTCTTCTTTTAGTTTATTAAAGAACTCTTTCACACTAGATGGATTTAAGGATTGAACAATTTCATTTTCGTTTTGGAATTCTCCACCTTTTAATAAGCCCACTGAAAATCCTTCCGCTAATTTTGTTTTTAAGGCATCTGATAAAATTAATTTTTCATTTTCTACCTTAATTACATTCTCAAAATAATGTGTCTTACGCATTGAAAATCCACCAACCACAAAAAATGGCTCTGCATTATCCAAATTTCCTCTTACTACTAAACTTAAATTTTCTACTGCATTAATTAAATCTATTACTCTATCTGCTTTTTCCTGATTAGTAGCTTCTGCATTAAAATTTTCATCTTTACCAATCATATCCAAATCAATTGTCATACTATATATTTTATAATTCTTGTCATACTCAAATTGATAAGGCATCAAACCTATCTTCTTAGCATCATCTTGCACACTCATGTTATTGCTTTTTGCATAGTTAGATGCTAAATAAAGGTTATTATGAAATCTTGTTTCATTTACAAAATTGTCGCAAGATATCGCATCAGTTAAATAAAACGAACTCCTACGTATGTATGTAGTACCTTTTGTACTCATATATCCGCCTTCTAAGGCTCTACAACTTGCTGCATTTAGTTCCTCATTTACCAGTTTTTGTGTCGCACCATCTACCTCTGTCTGTAAATCATCATACCAGCCACTTTGTGTCATAATTGCATTTTTCATGCTTTCCCTACTTCTAATGGCATGTGCTTTATTATTTTTATAAACCTTTTGTATACTTCCAATATTACCAAGACCTTCACCATAATTTGATGTTATATTTGCTATAACAGTTAATGTAATTGTACTTTTTCCCATATTATTTGTCCCCACTTTCTCTTGTTTTTTCTAATGAATTTATAAATGTATAAGCTAACTCCTTATGTTGCTCAAAATCTTCAAAAAGTGAATAGGTAAATCCAAAACTCACTCCTGAATAATTTGATAACTGCAATAAAATCTCACACGCTCTATCATAATCATGAAATACTACAGCACTTATAAGCTTTTGACGATATGTATCAATCTTATTTATTTGCCTTTGTTCCTCAAACTTCTTTACTACTTCTTTTGCACAAGCATATGCTACTTTCATATCCTGAGTCATTTCACTACCTCCTTTAAGCTTCAGGTTAAGTTCAATAAAATTACGAATTACATAATTGCTTATTTTACTTTTACCACCATCTTTTTCTCCACTTTTTAAAGACATTTCAATTAAATCATCCAATAGTACATTATTCAAAATATGGTCAACCACTTCATTTTGAATATTAATCCAATCATCCTTACTTCTTTGGTAAGAAAATGCAAATACCTTTTTATCCTTTATATCTTTTAATACCTCGATTGCTGCTTTTCTTATAAATAAAGTTTCATAATAAGCTTTTTCTCTATCTTTTATAATTACTTCCACATCGTAGTCAATAAAGCTTGCACCTTCTATTATTGCACCGAATAATGCTGCCCTTGCATTTTCATTTCCTTCATTCATTCCACCTTTAATTACAAAATCAATTTTATCAAATGTCTGTATTAATTGCTTTATTGAAAAATTGTTATTAACAAAAATTGCTTCTCTCGTATTTGAAAACGCAAATGGTATCATATCAAATTCTATTGCATCTTCTTTTCTGAAAGTAGATGTATCAAATTGGTACGAGGTTGATTTACTTTTTCTTCCTTCATCTACATTATATCCTAGTAATCTGCAATGTGGTTGTGATTCATTAATAAGAAAAAGATTTGTATTTGCATAATTTGCATATAAGTTTTTTTTATTTTTAAATGTGTCCTTTATTATTGAAGCTCTATTTTTTGAGATTAATTCTTTAATTTGCTCTTTATTCATGCCGTTAAATTTAGTTTTACTAAAGAGCTTTTTTAGAACTGTATTAGCCGTTAATTTCTCATTAATAGCCTTTATATCCTCCTCACTAAATTCTTCTTTTAAAAGCATATGTTCTGCCTGCACATGATGCATATCTTCCACAAAATAATCTTCTGCAAATTCGAGATATCTTTCTTCTGTAATATCCTTACTGCAATATATAATATCTTCTTCCTCTTCTTCATAGTATTTCCCACCATATATCCTGCTCAAATACTTAAAATATTGAACTAATCCAACTATACTTGCACTATACCTCCAATCTGATGCCTCTAATCTTGTATCATACCCTTGTTCTTGATTCTCTAATTTTATTTTCAACTGTACACCTCCTCTCACTATTTAGTTATTAGCCATTTGAAATTAATTCTAACATTCCGAATCCACTACTTTTTCTCGAACCACATCCTGAGTCTAGTAAATATTGTAAAATCTCTATTTTTCCTTCCAATATAAATTTTCCAATGCTTGATTCAACATTAATACCATAATGTTTTATAATTACTTTTCTACATTTTATCGGCTCAATATTTAAATTTGATACATCTTCGTCTGAAAATCCAGCATTCTGTAATTGTCTTTTTATCACAAATAGAAATGCCTCTTTATAATCTTCGTGTAAATAAGAATAATAGTAGTCCTTATTCGTATCCGAATTATGTTTTCTTATACATAACGGACTTGCTGTTTGCACTAATATCTGATTGCTTAAAACTTTTTGATGTAAATATTCTGTCACTTTTAGTAATTTCATTTCATTTCCATTTTCAATAGGAAAAACTTTATTCTTATTTTCTAAAAATGCAGAGTAGAACACAAATCCTGTAAACTTATCTGCTGTAGTAAAGTTCACTTTCACTTTACTTCCTTCCAATTGAATTTTATCAGGTAAGAATGTTGGTTTCTCAAAAAACACAGCAAAGCTGTACTCCTTTTCCATTCCTGGTTCATAATATTTTTCCATATGCTTACTACCACCGCTACTAGATAAACAGCATTTTAAAAACGATATAATAAGTCTTCTATAATCTAATGGAAATTCATTATTTTTAACTTGAAAATTTAATTCCAGTTTCATAGGCCTCCTCCTTCCACTTATTTTGTATATCTGTTTTATAGCATAATTCGACATTCATTTCAATCTTTTCCCAAAAATTTTCCCCAACGGTGCGATTCAGACCCCCAACGTCCGAAAAACGGCTTTTATTGTCATCCCTTGCCATACAACGCTTGTTTTTATATAACTTATATTTGAAAAATTACTATTGAATTATAGTTGATATTAAGATAGACTAGACAACTTGATTTTTTAATATATGAATAGACAAAAAGAAAATAGCAACTTCGATGTGTTTGGCACCTCAAAGTCGCTACTTTAGTGAGACATCGGGGGTTCGAACCCCGGACAACTTGATTAAAAGTCAAGTGCTCTACCAACTGAGCTAATATCCCAAAACTATTTAATTGTTGCAGTTGCTTTTGCATCTGCTAACAGGGCTAGTTGGATTTGAACCAACGAATGCAGGAGTCAAAGTCCTGTGCCTTACCGCTTGGCGATAGCCCTACATTATTTAATGTATAAAGGTGGATATCGGGATTCGAACCCGAGGCCTCCAGAGCCACAATCTGGCGCGCTAACCAACTGCGCTATACCCACCATAGGCGTCCTTGGGACTTGTCCCCGGAATGTGCTCGAAGGGATTCGAACCCCCGACCCACGGCTTAGAAGGCCGTTGCTCTATCCAGCTGAGCTACGAACACTCATTATATTTTTCTTATATCATACACTGTATGGGCAGTGTAAAAGCGGGTGATGGGAATCGAACCCACGTATCTAGCTTGGAAGGCTAGTGTTCTACCATTGAACTACACCCGCATAGTTGAGTTATAAGTCGGGGTGACAGGATTCGAACCTGCGACCTCTTGATCCCAAATCAAGCGCTCTAGCCAAGCTGAGCCACACCCCGTCAGAGTTGTTGTCGTGTTTCGCTGTTGTGTTCCTTACCGCGACGCAAGATACATTA
>JAVBPB010000012.1:0-7944 GCA_031549965.1 Mobilisporobacter sp.
AAGGGCAGATTACCTACGTGTTACTCACCCGTTCGCCACTAAGCATTGCTGCTTCGTTCGACTTGCATGTATTAGGCATGCCGCCAGCGTTCATCCTGAGCCAGGATCAAACTCTCCATAAAATTTTATGTTTTGTTTTTATTTTTCCTTACTGCTCATTCTTGTTTTCTTTTCGTTTGTTATCAACAAATTATTTCAACTTTAGAATTGAGTTTTTTAACTCTTCTTTACGTTTTTGTTTGTCATTGTTCAGTTTTCAAAGACCTATAGCATTCCTTTTTTGGACGCTTGTATATTTTAACATTTTAAGATAAGCTTGTCAACAAGTATTTACTTAAAATATTTAAAATGGTGGTCGGGGACGGTTTCGAACCGCCGAACCCTAAGGAGCAGATTTACAGTCTGCCGCGTTTAGCCTCTTCGCTACCCGACCATTTGTTGCATCTCAATTAAGAGCGCTCATTTATTTTACTACACCAAAAAACTAAAATCAAGAGCTTTTTTTATTTTTTTCAAAAAATCTCTTATTGCTTTTTCTTTTTCAACAAAAAAGGTGCAACTTCTTTCTTTTTTTAGAAGTTAACACCTATATATATTATATAAGGAAAGAAAATATCACTTTATTCCTTATTTGGTCTTTTTTTAATTCTTTTATCTAATTCAAAACTTGAAATCATTATTATTCTTTTACAACCGACACACTCAAGTTTTACATCTGCACCATTTCTAATAACTTTCCATTTATTAGAACCACATACATGTTCCTTTTTTGTTTCAATTATTTGATCTAATATATACATAAATATACACCTACTTTGAAAGTTTCTCTAAAATTTCTTCCAACATCTTTTCATCAGCAACTTGAAATATTATTTTTTTATTCTTTATGGATATTTTAACATTATATTTTTCACTTAATGTCTTCTCATATTTTTCAAAATAATTTATATTATCTTTTCTTACATCAACTTGTTCTTTATCTTGTCTAACAATTTTTTCAATATCGCGAACACTTAATTCTTTTTCGACTATTAGATTAGCTAAATTATTTATTAAATCAATGTCTTCTAGTTTTGATAAAACTCTAGCATGCCCCATTGAAATCATTCCTGAATCAACCATTTCTAAAACATTATTGGGCAAATTAAGTAACCCAAGCATGTTAGTAACATGACTACGACTCTTTCCAACCTTTAGTCCGACATCCTTTTGCGTTAAATCAAGTTCTCTCATTATTTGCAAATAACCTTTAGCCTCTTCAATCGGACTTAAATCTTCTCTTTGTAAATTTTCTATTAAAGCTATTTGAATCATTTTTTCTTTTTCATACATTCTAACAATTGCTGGAATAGTTTTAAATCCCAACAACTTACATGCTCTATATCTTCTTTCTCCAGCAACAATTGAATAATAGCCATTCATTTTTTTCACTATGATTGGTTGAAAGATACCATGCTCTTTTATAGATTCTGATAATTCTTTTATTTTTTCTTCATTAAATAAATATCTTGGTTGATAAGGATTAGGTTTTATTTCATCAAGTGGTAATTCAATAATAGCCTCAGAATCATCAACCTTATATTCATTTTCTTGTAATAAATCTTTTAATCCTTTTCCAAGGATATTTTTATTCATTTTCCTTCACCAACTCTTTCGCAAGTTCTTTATATTGTTTAGATGCCGGACAATGTGGAGCAAAGGCAATAACTGACTTTCCGTGTGTTGGAGCTACTTGAGCTTTAACATTACTATTAATTATTGTTTTAAATACTTTTTCTCCAAAATATTCTTTTATTTCATTAACTATTGCCCAAGATGCAGTAACTCGTTTATCAAGCATAGTTAATAAAATTCCTTCAATTTGTAATTCTTTATTATTTATTTTTTTGCGTTTTTGAACAATTTTAATTGTATTTAATAATTGCGTTAATCCATCAATGGCTAAAAATTGACATTGAACAGGAATTAAGACAGAATCAGCTGCATATAAACTATTTAAAGTAATTATACCTAAAGACGGCGGGCAATCAAAAATAATATAATCGTATTTTTCTTTTAGTGGTTCTAATCTATGCGATAATATAAACTCACGATCAGGATTATCTAATGTTTTTATCTCTAAAGCTGCCAAATCAATGTTCGCAACAATCATATCAACAGTAGAAAACTTTGGTTTAACAATTAATTTGTTAATATTAACATCACTTGTAAACGCATCAAAAATTGTATATTCAATGGTACTTCTATTAATACCTAAGCTTAGTGATGCACTTCCTTGTGGGTCTAAATCAACAAGTAATACCTTTTTATTAAGTTTTCCTAAAGCATCAGCAAGATTAACACTCGTTGTTGTCTTTCCTACTCCACCCTTTTGATTTGTTATTGCGATTATTTTGCCCATGTTGGCACTTCCTTTACAATGGTTTGTTTTTAATTAGATTAAAACTTCTTGGATATTTATTTGGTGATTCTTTCACCTTTTCAATAATAATAATTTCTCTTTCTCCATTATTATCTGGCAAAGACAGTTTATTAACCCCAATAACCTTCCCACCAAGTAAAGAAATTGCTTTCTTTGCTTCTTCTAATTCCTCATCACCACTAATCCCTTTCATGGCAATAAATTTCCCACCAATCTTCACTAGTGGCAAACATAATTCAGTTAAAATATTCAATCTTGCTACGGCCCTACCAGTAACAACATCAAATGTCCCTCGTTTTGTTTGAGCAAATTCTTCAGCTCTAGCATGTAATGCTTTAACATTATCTAACCCTAGTTTTTTTATTAATTCGTTTAAGAACACTATTCTTTTATTTAAAGCATCAATAATAGTTACTTCAATGTCATTATTACAAATAGCATTAGGAATACTAGGAAATCCTGCGCCACTACCAACATCACATAAAGTGATTTTTCCTTTTGGTAAAAAACCACTTAGCGTTAATGAATCTAAAAAATGTTTAGTATAAACTTCATCTTCTTTGGTAATTGCTGTTAAATTAACAAATTCATTATAAGAAACAAGAAACTCAAAGTAAGTTTTAAATTGTTCAAGCTTAACATTGTCTAATTCAATATTAAATTTTTTTACTTCTTCCAAAAAACTCACTAGTTATTTCTCCTATTCATCGTTTCAACGTAAACTAATAATATCGCAATATCAGCAGGATTAACTCCACTAATACGTGATGCCTGACCTATCGTTTTAGGTCTAACTTTCTTTAATTTATCCCTAGCTTCTAATGCTAAATTCGGAACTTTGTCATAATCAATATCATCAGATATATTTTTCGCATCAACACTTTTCATCTTATCAGCTTGTGCTTTTGCTTTATTAATGTAACCTGCATATTTAACTTCTATTTCTACTTGAGCCAAAATTTCCTCATCAATGTAAACATTCGCTAGCTCACAAATATTATGATAACTTATTTCTGGACGTTTAATTAATTCAAAAGCTGTAACACTTTCTGTTAACGCTGTTGAACCTAAATTTTCTAAATATTTATTATTCGTTTCATTTTTAATTATTTTTAAAGTTTTTAATAACTCAATTGTTTTACTTATTTCTTCTTTTTTATTATTTAATTTTGCAAATTGCTCATCATTAATTAAACCATATTTATAACCATATTCTCTTAATCTTAAATCTGCATTATCATGTCTTAGCAATAATCGATACTCAGCTCTTGATGTAAGTAATCTATATGGTTCTTTAGTTCCCTTAGTCACTAAATCATCAATCAAAACACCAATATACGCTTCGCTTCTATCAAGAATCAAAGGTTCTATTCCTTTTATTTTAGATGTTGCGTTAATTCCTGCAATCAAGCCTTGCCCAGCCGCCTCTTCGTAACCACTAGTACCATTAATTTGTCCTGCACAAAATAATCCTCTTATTAATTTTGTTTCAAGCGTTGGCCATAGATTTAATGGATTTATCGCATCATATTCAATTGCATAAGCATAACGTATAACTTCGCAATCTTTCAACCCTGGTAACAATCTTATCATTTTATCCTGTATGTCAATTGGCATACTTGTAGAAAATCCTTGAATATACGTTTGGTCTAAATATAAACTTTCGGGTTCAAAAAATACTTGATGTCTTTCTTTATCGGAAAACCTAACTATTTTATCTTCAATTGAAGGACAATATCTAGGTCCTATTCCCTCAACAATTCCGCCATACATCGCACTTTTACTTAAATTGTCTGTTATAGTTTTATGAATATCTAAATTTGTATAGGTCAAATGACATGAAACATTAACTCCAGTTAAACTATCATATCCCTTATCAAAACTAAATTTCCAAGGATAAGCATCCCCTGGCTCTTCACTTGTTTGTGTAAAATCAATAGTTGAAGTTTTAATTCTTGCCGGCGTTCCTGTTTTTAATCTTTGAACATCAAATCCTAATTCTTTTAATTGCATACTAATGCCTTTAGTTGTTCTTTGATCATCAGGACCACTTTCGTGTGTTGTATGTCCTCTTAAAACTCGACTATTCAAAAAAGTACCAGTAGTTAAAATCACAGACTTTCCTTCAATAACAGTACCATCTTCTAATTTAACACCTTTTACAATATTATTTTCAATAATCATTTTATCAACATAACTTTCAAGCAAATCTAAATTTTCAAGATGCTTTAAGTACTTTAACATTTCTTTTGGATATAGCACTTTATCTGCTTGAGCCCTTAACGCCCTTACAGCCGGTCCTTTTGAACTATTTAACATTTTCATTTGGATTTGGCACATATCGGCATTTTTACCCATATATCCTCCAAGTGCATCTATTTCCCTTACTACTATACCTTTTGCTGGTCCTCCAATTGATGGGTTACATGGCAAAAAAGCAACCATTTCTAGGTTACCAGTTATAAGTATCGTCTTTAAACCCATTTTAGCAGGGGCGATTGCCGCTTCACATCCAGCATGTCCACCACCAACTACAATTACATCATACATAAAAAAACCACCAATCTGTACCATAACATTTTATCACTATTCTTTACAATAGTAAAGTTTTAGAAAAGTATGTTTAGACTTATTAAATCATATTTATGAAATTTTACTATTTTTTAGCATATAAAATAAATAAAAAGGTGAAATAATCACCTTTATCTTTACTTAGTTAAATATAAATACAATAACTCCATCGTATTATTAATTGCATCCATATGAGTTCTTTCCATTCCATGAGAAGCATGTACTCCAGGACCAATTAAAGCCCCTTTACAATCAACACCAGCACGCCATGCTGCCCCAATATCCGAACCATAAAAAGGAAATATATCTACTACATAGTTTAATTTTGCATTTTTAGCAAGATTAATTAATCTCGTAGTTAACTCATAATCATAAGGTCCACCACTATCTTTTGCTGCAATACTAACAGCAAATTCATTTCCAGCCAAATCTTTACCAACACAGCCCATATCAACAGTAACAAACTCATCAATTTTATCACTAACAGCAGCTGCACCATGTCCAACTTCTTCTTGATTAACAAAGTAAACGAAAGTATCATACTTTGGCATAGTATTTTTATCTTTTAATTCCTTTAATACAGCCAAAATAGCACAAACTGAGCCTTTATCATCAATAAATCTTGATTTTAAGAATCCTGAATCAGTAATTGTCATTTTCGGATCGATAAAAATATAATCTCCATTTTGAATCCCTAATTTTTCTACATCTGCCTTCGACTTAACAACTTCATCAATTCTAATTGTCATTGTATTAAAATCTCTTGGCTTACTTTTACTATCTTCATATACATGAGCAGATGGTGATGTTGATAAAATTGTACCTGTATAAACTTTATTATCTCTAGTTAATATTTCACAATATTCACCATCAAGTGTTGGAGCACTTGGTCCACCAACATTCGTGATATTTAAAGTTCCATCACCATTTATAGATCTAACCATTAATCCTAGAGTGTCAACATGCGCTGATGTCGCTACTGTTTTTTCACTACTTTGACCTTTGATTTTTACAACTATATTACCTTTATTTGTTACTTCACCATTATAGCCAATTGATTTAAGAATTTCAATTAATTCTTGATTGATTTCTTGGTGATATCCGCTTGGTGAATTAGTTGTAAAAATACGATACATTATTGATTCTAAAAATATTTTATCCATATTATTCTACTTTTTCCTCAACTATTTTAGTATTTTTTTTAGAATATAGCATTGCAGAATTTAGTACCACAAACATTAGCATACATACACCTAATGCAATTAAAGATTGAGTTATTCCATCTCCTGCATAAGGTATTAAAAACATTAATGGAAAGCCAAATAAGATAGCTGGTAAAGTTTGCATCGCCAAGTTATTTGCGGCTGGCGTTTCTAGTTTCGGATCTATTTCTCTTAATAAAATCATTCCAGTAGACGCTGTTCCGATAAGCATTCCAAACATTGAGAAAAATGCTTCTTCACTATATTCAGGATATAATCTTTTACAAACTTTTCTTAAATAACAAAAAGTAATAATAAATCCTAATGTACAAATTAATAATAACGGTAGCCAAAATGCTTTTAAACTTTCTATCTCAATTCCTGCAACACCTGCAACAATCATTAAATCAAACGTAAATCCTGCAATTCTATTTAACATAAAATTATTTGTATAATCTTTTTCCATGAATTTTAATCTTTTTAAATTTTTCATTAATAATTTAAATAATACAGCAAAGGTAACTCCAAATAAGAAATTAAATCCGTAAATTAATGGTTTAACTGTTTTAACACCAAAATCTCCTAATCCAGATGCTAAATTTCCTAGACCAGTCATTGCTAGAAAAGCTAATAAATACACTCCTATTACAAAAGAAATTTGAATAGTAAATTTATCTACATTATCAGTCATACCAATTTCATCAGGTGATGATTCATCTATTTCAGTTGTAAAATTATCAACTAATTCTGTTCTAATTGGTAATTGACCTTTTCTTCGCATAATGTTTTGGGCAACTACACCACCAATACAAGACAAAATAAATCCAATAGCGGCAATTGCTAATCCAAATGCTGGCCCATTTTCAAAACCTTTACCTTGATAAATAATACCAAAATTTAACGCTTGACCAGTTCCCTGTCCATACCCCATTGGTAATAATAGTCCACTAGCAGGAAAGAATCCTTTTATAATTGTAACTGATAGTAATATTGTTAAAGCAAGTCCTAAAATTCCTTGAATTAAATAAGTATTAACAGTTAACATACCTGTTTTTAAAACAGTTACATTACGACCTTTTTTAGGAAGTTGAACAGATTTTTTCAAAGTAATAGCAATAAATCCTAATGCTAAAGTATGATAAGTCATCATTTCCATAAAATCTGTATTAATTAAATCTCTGAACCATGGTATTGACTTTAAAATTAAGATTAGTAATCCACCAACTACCGCAGTCGGTAATAAAGATTTTCTTAAAAATCCTATTTTCTTAATTAAAATATTTCCTATTACAATTGCAATCATTAATATTGAAAATTGTACAATAAATCCCCAAATATTATAATCCCAAAAATTCACTGCTAACATTTTTTTGTCCTGCTTTCTTTAAATTCATATAGTGATAATATACATGCATATACTTTAATGCCGAGAACCTTACATCTCCTTTTATTTGGAAAACTTGATTTTCTAAATAAACATTCAATTTGTTCTTTCCGACTACTGTCATAGCTAATATTTCTTCAAATGACCATTTTATTTCATCTCCAAATAGTATGTTACAATTTACTAAATTTATTTTACCAATATATGTAACATTTCTATTTTGTGCTCTTTTAACTTCAAACAACTGGATTAGTTCATCACTATATTGTATAGCTAGAGTTTCACCCATATTTTTTGTTGTTAAAATATTTTCTTGTAATGAATAATATTCAAAAATGTTTTCAGGATAATAATTTCCTTTTATT